>BEIC01000021.1 GCA_002898875.1 bacterium HR26 | reverse complement strand
GGCCGCCAGCGCAGCCGCGATCTCCAGGATGCCGGGATCCTCTGGCCCCGCCCACTGCAGCACCACGTGTGCCCCAGGCAACCCGCGGGCATGCAGCCAGGCGTCGTCAGGCCGGGCCAGCTCGAACGTGATCGAGTCGTTCTCCTGGCCGTGCCGGCCGACGTAGATCCGATCGCCGCGCGGTGTGAGCCAGGCACGCGGGCGACGGAAAGCCGGGGTTCGGTTACGCTTTCGCCGCGACGACTCCTGTTCGCGCCTCGGCGCGCGGAAAAGTTCCCACTCCTGGCGAAGCTGCTCCAGCTCATCGGCCGACTCGGCCAGCCGGGTCATGGCGGCGAGCTGCTCCAGGTAGGCAAGCTCGCGGTGCGCCTCGTCGATCCGCGGCGGCAATTGCTGCGCCGCTGATTGTGCCTTGCGGTAGCGCTCGAAGTAGGCCTGGGCGTTCTCACTGGGCGTGAGCTCGGGGTCGAGCGGGATTCGCAGCCCCTCCACGACCAGCTCTGCCTGACCAGGCTGGATTGCGGCGAGGTAGGCGTAGATCAGCTCACCCATCTGCCGCCATCGCTCCGCCTCGCGCCCCCGTTCCAGCTCCTGCTCCAGC
Source organism: bacterium HR26 (assembly GCA_002898875.1). Classification (GTDB taxonomy): domain Bacteria; phylum Chloroflexota; class Chloroflexia; order Thermomicrobiales; family Thermomicrobiaceae; genus Thermalbibacter. The sequence continues at coordinate 20,211 of BEIC01000021.1, read as the reverse complement.
GCGCGCAGCCGGGCCTCCGCTCGTTCCCGAGCCTCCTCGATCTGCTCCAGCAACCGCTGCCGGCGCCGCGCATGCCGCTCGGCCATGGCCTCCCGTCCGGTCGCGCGCTGGGCGAAGAAGCGCTCGATCGCCGCGGACATTGTGGGATAGGCCTCGACCGTCAACCCGGCGCGGTACGCCAGCCGGATCGCCGCGAACGCGACCGGCTGGTCGTCGCTCAGGTAGACCGTTGGCTCCCATCCACCCCGTTCCAGGGGGGCGATGACCTCGCTCACCGCGCGGGCTAGGCGCTCGGCCGCCACAGGGTCCGCCGCGACCTCGCCGGCCGTGACTGCGAAGGAGCCGCATGCCCGGTAGGTCGCTTCGCGCGCCATCTGTGGGCTGAACCCGGCCAGCGCCTGCACCAGCACGCTCGGCAGCTCGACCGCCGGAGCCGCCTCCCGCGCCAGCGACAGAACGCCCTCCGGCGTGAGCCGCCGGGGATCGCGCTTCACCTGGGGCGGGGGCGGCTCGTACTGCCGGCCCGGCAGGATTGGCCTAACAGCGCTCATCGTCGGCGTCACCCGCTTGATGGCATCGAGCACGCGGCCGTCCTCACTGACGAGGATCAGGTTGCTGTGCCGGCCCATCAGCTCGATGGCGAGACGTGTGCGCACGAGCTCGCGAGCATGATCGGCCTCGCGCCGGCCGCGATGGTCGTCCTCCAGAAACTTCTCGAACGTCAGCCAGAGGATACGCTCCAGCGGCGGCTGGCCGACCTCGATCAGCCGTCCTCCCCGCACGTACTTGCGTAGCAGGAGCAGGAGCGGCGTCACCTGCTCCGGGTCACTGGCCGGCCCGCGTTCGGTCAGGAGCACGCGCGGGTCCTGCGGGTCGACATCGGCGAGGATCGTCAGCCGCCGGCCCGCGTAGACCTCGATGGCCAGCGCCAGCGGGCCCGGCTGGACGACCTTCTGCACTCGGCCACCGAGCAGCCGGTCGCTGATCTCCTCGCGCAGGGCAGCGATGGTCAGGATGTCGAACACGGGGCACCTTCTGGCGTCGAGCGTGGCTGGAGCACGGCGCGCCACCGACGGAACTCGGCCCCGCCGTTCCGTGTCCAGCATGAGTATGGCAGAATGAGAACCGGTCGGGGGTGGTTCTCTCACCGGTACACCCTTGCCCTAGGTGGCCTTCGTGGGAGCGCGGGTCTGGGGAGACGCCCCAAGTATGGGCAAACGCGCGGGAGGTCCACGCCGTGACTGACGACGTCGGGCTCAATACCCAGGCCGATGAACTGCTCGATGAGCTTCGCCAGCGCGTTCGCCCCAAGTTGATCGTTATCTCCGGCCCGTCGGGGGTCGGCAAAGACACCGTGATCGAGCGGATGCGGCTGGCCTACCCCGACTTCTACTTCGCGGTGACCGCGACCACCCGACCGCGGCGGCCCGGGGAGATCGACGGCGTGCACTACTTCTTCATGAGCCGGGAGGAATTCCTCCAGGCACGCGAGCGCGGGGAGTTCCTCGAATCTGCCGAGGTCTATGGGCACCTCTACGGCGTGCCGAAGGATCGCGTCCGCAAGGCCCTGCGCAGCGGGAAATCCGTCGTGGTCAAGGTCGACGTGCAGGGAGCGGCGTCCATCCGCCGGCTGGTGCCCCAGGCCATCCTGATTTTTCTGGCTCCGCCCTCGATGTCCGAGCTGATGCAGCGCCTGCGCAGCCGCAAGACCGATGACCCTGCGACGCTCATGGAGCGGATCGCGACCGCCTCCCGGGAGCTGGCCCAGGTCTACGAGTTCGACTACGTGGTCTTTAACGAGAGCGACCAGATCGACCGAACGCTGGCAACGATCGATGCGATCCTGCTGGCAGAGCAGTGCCGGGTGCACCAGCCGGAAGTCGTGATCTGAGCGTGGGGGCTATTCGGCCGTCCGGGCAGCAGCCTGCGGGGCGGTGACTTCCTCTTCTTCATCTTCCGGGATATAGCGCAGCGTCGAGCGATCCTCGACCCGATCGACGAAGAGGATCCCATCGAGGTGATCGATCTCGTGCTGGAGCACGCGAGCCAGGAAGCCGCTGGCCTTGATCCGCACCTCCCGGTCGTCCAGGTCGCGGGCTTTGACGGTCACGTTCATCGCCCGCGGGACATCGCCGACCCAACCGGGGATGCTGAGGCACCCTTCCGGCCCGACCTGCCGGCCGCTCGCCTTGACGATCTCAGGGTTGACGAGCGTGAGCTTGATCTCCGGGTCGTCCTCCTGCTCGAAGCCAGCGGGGATATGCACGATGATCAGGCGACGCAAGACTCCCACTTGCGGCGCGGCTAGCCCCACGCCGTTGGCCGCCTGCAGCGTGTCCCACATGTCCCGCGCCAGCCGGCGCAGCCCGTCGTCGATCGACTTGATGCGGACGGCCTTCTGCCGCAGTCGCGGATCACCCTCGGTGATGATCGTCAATACCGCCATCGGATCGTGTCCTCACACCACCGCGTCTTCCCAGAAGTATAGCGCATCGCCTGCGCCCACCAGGCCCGCGTGTTCGCACATGCTCGGCGACGCGAGCGTCGAGGCTCCACATCGCCGTGGTCACGGGTATCCGTCAGCGAGAGATCGTGAGATCCGAACTCGATCCAGCCGCTTTACGCGCGATCTTCGCTCGATGCTTCACGATGACGCATCTTCAGGGAGAGGTGTAACCCGCTCTGCTCGTTCTGGATAACTAGGCGCGACGTTCGCGGTTATCCGCACCGTCGAGCATACTCATGCGTGCCTGTTCGATGCGCGAGGTCAGCTCTCGACGCAACTCTTCCTCGCTGAGCAGGTCGGCTCGATGCTCCACGAGAGCATGCTCGACATCGTAAATGAAGGACTTTGTCTGCCCGTGAGAGAGACGATCTGAATCCCAGGTACTGGTAATGAAGGCATGCTCGAATTCATCCAGGGTAAGTGTCCCCTCGAGATATCTGGTTACGAGGTGAATAAGCTCAACTGGAATGGTAGTTAGCTTCATGTGTTCAAGTCCTCCGAGCAGTGTTCGCTACGTCAGCGAACGAGAGCTTCGCCATCTCTTCAACGACGGTCACTTCTGGGAGCGAGTCCAACGCAGTGAACTAGAAGCGTCCGTCATCCGCGAAAGACATGGATCTAACCGTGCACACTCCGAGTACTGCTCGTACAGCCAGACAGTCCACTACATGACGCGTAATGGAGTACGAATCGCGATTATCCATCAATATGGAAGACCTGACGGCACCCTCGGTGCGAGCGGACGCCCGGATCCCAAATGGCTTCGTATCGGCGCCGTCATCTACAAGTCCCGTCCTACAGAATCACTGGAGAGAAAACAGCATACACCCGAGATTTCCGAAAGGGCGAGCAGGCACCGGGTCACAGCAGGCTGATCGGGTCGACGTCGACGACCCAGCCAGGGTCGATCGGGTAGGCAGCGGCCAGCCGCTGGGCATCGGAGCCGCGCAGGAGGATCTGCCACTGGTAGCGGCCGCGCAGGCGAGTGATGAAGGCCGGCGTGGGGCCCAGCACCTCCACGTCGCAGAGGCCGAGCCGGGTCGCTGCCGCGCGCAGGCGCTCGGCCATCGACTCGGCGGCGATCTGGCAGGCGAGGTCGTCGCTGTGCCGGTACAGCAAGCGCACGAGCCGCCGGAAGGGCGGGTACCCGTGCCGGCGACGAAACGCGAGCTCCTCCCGGTAGAAGGCCTGGTAGTCGTGCCGGCTGGCCGCCTGGATGGCGTAGTGGTCCGGCGTATAGGTCTGAACGATCACCCGGCCACCGGGGCTCTTACGCCCTGCCCGGCCGGCGACCTGTGTGAGGAGCTGGAACGTGCGCTCGCCCGCCCGGTAGTCCGGCAGGTAGAGCTGCGTATCGGCGTTGATCACGCCGATCGTCGAGACCAGCGGGAAATCGAACCCCTTGGCGATCATCTGCGTGCCGATGATGATATCGACCTCGTGCCGCCACGCCCGCCGCACCAGCTCGGCCGGATCAGCCCCGCGGCGCGCGACGTCCTGATCCCAGCGTACCACCCGGGCCTTGGGGAAGACCCGGCACACATCCCGCTCGACCCGCTGGGTACCAGCCCCGTAGTAGCTCACCGCGCGGCTGTTGCAGGCCGGGCAGGTCGAGGGCGGCGGGCGACGGAAGTTACAGCGGTGGCAGATCAACAGGCTGCGATCCGCGTGGTAGACCAGCGGCACGTCACAGAACGGGCAGACCTCCACGTGGCCGCACGCCCGGCACTGCACGACCGTGGCCAGCCCGCGCCGGTTCAGGAGCAGGATGGCCTGCTCGCCGGCCGCCAGCGCCTCGGACAGCGCCTGAAGCAGCGCCTGGCTGAACAGCCCGAGGTTGCCCCGCTGCAGCTCCTGGCGCATGTCGATGATCTCAACGGGCGGCAGCAGCAGTGGCGCCCGCTCCACTTGCCCATCGCTCCTCACAACGCGGGGGCCGACGCGCTGCCGTAGCTCCAGCCGGATCACCTCGCCCTGGTCGCAGGCGTAGGCGCTGCTCACATCCGGAGTCGCGCTGCCCAGCAGCAATACCGCACCATGCCGGCTCACAAGCTGCCGGGCCACCGCGCGGGCGTGGTACCGCGGCGGCGATTCCTGCTTGTAGGCTGCCTCGTGCTCCTCGTCGATCACGACCAGGCCCAGCCGCGAGACCGGTGCGAACAGCGCCGAGCGCGGGCCGACCACGACCGGCGCCTGCCCCCTGGCGACGGCCTGCCAGGCCGCCATCCGCTCGGAGCCGCTGAGCGCGCTGTGGAGGAAGACCACCTGGCCCGGAAACCTGGTGGCGAAGCGACCGACGACCTGGGTCGCCAGCGCGATCTCCGGCACCAGGATGATCGCCTGCCGGCCCTGCCGCAAGCACTCGGCCGTCGCCCGGAGGTAGAGCTCGGTCTTGCCACTGCCGGTCACGCCGTGCAGCAAGAACACCTGCGAACGCCGGGCGCGCAGGGCATCGCGGATGTGATCCCAGGCCCGGATCTGCTCCGGCGTTAAATCCAGGTCCACAGGTGGACCTTCCGGCACGACGGCAGCGGGCAACCGTGGGAGCTCCAGAATCTCGAGCGCGCCTCGCTCGGCCAGTTGGCGGAGCGTCGCAGCCGCCACGCCCTCGCGGCGCAGCGTCTCCCAGGGCACCGGCGCGCCGTCGTGGCGTGCCAGTAACTGTTGGACCCGCCGGACGGCCTGCCGCTGCTCCGGCGTCAGCCCGTTATCGGCGCCTGGCCCCAGCCGCACGAAGCGCTGCGTGGCAGCCGGCGAGGCCCAGGGCCGCACGCGAGCCGTCCGCTCGATAACCCCTGCCGCCACCAGCCGCTCGACCACCGTTGTCAGCCGGCGTCCCAGTGCCCGGCGAGCCGCCTCTAGCGTCATCTCGCCCCGCTCGGCCAGCATGTCCACGAGTGCCCGCTGAACAGGGGTCAGCCGGGGTGCCGCGTCGGGCATGCCCGGACGCAGGCGCAACACTTCGACTGTGTGACTGGCGATCCCCGGCGGGAGGAACGGGGAGACGGCCTCGAAGAGCGAGCAGACGGTCTCGTCGCAGAGCCACTCCGCCACCTCCCACTGCCAGGGCTGGAGGCGGAAGGCGGGCTCCACCGGCGCGTAGAGCGGGCGGACGGGGAACGAGGGCAGCTCGCGATGGCAGCGCACGACCACCGCCAGTTTGAGCTCGTCCCGCACCGGGACCCAGACGAGCTGGCGCTCCTCGATCTGACCGATCAGGTGCTCGGGAACCGCGTAGGTCAGCAGGCGGCGCCGCTCGACAGTCGGCACGTCGGCGGCGACATCCATAAGCAGCGGTGGTGAAGGGCGAGACACAGGACGTCGCTCCACGATCGGGTATGCTGACAGGACGAACGTACAGGCATCAGCCATTGAGGATACTCGTTTTCGGCGTGCCCTGCTGTCACTGGATACTCGGGGATCCCGATCCAACCTGTGTCGCAGCGCGGTGACGCTCTCGACGGCAAGCCATGCACCTCGTAGAATGGGCAGAGGAACTGAGCAATCGTGTTTGGATGGTGTACGGCGGCGCCCGAGCAGGCGCGGAGGGAAGGGGGAAGCCCATGGCGATCAGTCGCTACGTCGGCGCGCGTGTCCGGCGCAAGGAAGACCCTCGTCTCATCACCGGCACCTCACTCTACGTCGATGACCTCAAGCTGCCGGGGATGCTCTACGTCGCCTTCGTGCGCAGCACCTACCCACATGCCCGGATCACGCGGATCGACCCTGCTCCGGCACTACAGATGCCGGGCGTCGTCGCGGTGATCACCGGGCAAGAGCTCCGGCAGTGGGTCAAGGGAGCCGAGCTCAGCGCCGGTGAGGGCTCCGGCGGTGAGGAGGAGGGCGCCGCGGTACCGCAGGTCGATCCCCTGGCGGTCGACATCGTCCGCTATGTGGGCCAGCCAATCGCCGCCGTGCTCGCCGAGGAGCGCTACTTGGCCCACGATGCCGCCGCCGCCGTGCAGGTGGACTACGAGCCCCTGCCGGTGGTGACCGATCCCGAAGAGGCGATGAAGGACGGCGCGCCACAGCTCTACCCGCAGGTGAAGAACAATATCGGCGTGCGCTGGGACCACAAGCGCGGCGACGTCGAGGGCGCCTTTGCGCAGGCCGACGCTGTGGTCAAACAGCGCTTCCGCAACCAGCGCCTCTCCGGCGTGCCGATGGAGACCCGCGTGGTGGCGGCGGCTCCCGAGCCGCTGACCCGCGGCGTCACCGTCTGGAGCTCGACGCAGGCTCCCCACTGGAACCGCGACGCGATCGCCGGCGCGCTGGGCCTGGCCCAGAGCCAGGTGCGCGTCATCGCCCCGGAGGTCGGCGGCGGCTTCGGGGTCAAGATCGGCGTGTACCAGGAGGACATCGTCCTCGCGGCGCTCGCCCATCACCTGGGCCGTCCGGTCAAGTGGTTCGAGACGCGCGCCGAGCACATGCTGGTGACGAACCACGGTCGCGACCAGGTTGTGGAATATGAAGCCGCGGTGCGCAAGGACGGCAAGATCCTGGCGTTGCGCGCGAACATCGTCCAGAACCTGGGCGCCTACCCGAAAGGGCTCTTCCTGCCTGGCACCACCGGCACGATGCTGGTCGGCTGCTACGACATCCCGGCCGTCGAAGTCCACGCGGTCGGCGTCTACACCAACACCATGGCGGTCGGCGCCTACCGCGGGGCCGGCCGGCCGGAGGCCGCCTACTACATCGAGCGGATGGTCGATCTGATCGCCAACGAGCTGGGGCTTGATCCGGCCGAAGTGCGGCGGGTGAACTTCATCCGCCCGGAGCAGTTCCCGTACACCACCGCGACGGGCGAGCGGTACGACACCGGCGAGTACGAGAAGGCGCTGAACCACGCGCTCGAGGTGGCGAAGTACCAGGAGTGGCGCCAGCGCCAGCAGGAGCTCCGCCAGCAGGGCCGCTACATCGGGATCGGCATGGCGTCCTACGTCGAGATCTGCGGCTTCGGCCCCTGGGAGAGCGCGACCGTCCGCGTCGAGCCGAGCGGCGCGGTGAGCGTCTACACCGGCACCTCGCCCCACGGCCAGGGGCTGGAGACCGCGTTGGCCCAGCTCGTCGCCGATGAGCTCGGCGCCAACTTCGACGAGGTCGTCGTCCATCACGGTGACACCGCCAGCGTCCCGCAGGGGAACGGCACTATGGGTAGCCGCAGCCTGGTGGTAGGCGGCGGCGCCCTGCTGATGGCCATCGAGCGCGTCCGCGAGAAGGCGCGGCGTATCGCGGCCCACCTGCTCGAGGCCGCCGTCGACGACATCGAGTTCGCCGACGGCAAGTACCGCGTCAAGGGCGCGCCCGACCGCGCGCTGACCCTGGCCCAGATCGCGGGAGCGGCCTACGGCGGCGGGCTCCCGGCCGACATCGAGCCCGGCCTGGTGGCCACCGACTTCTTCGCCCCGCCCGATGAGGTCTTCCCCTTCGGCACGCACGTGGCCGTCGTCGAGGTGATCCCGGAGACCGGCGAGGTGAAGATCCTGCAGTACGTTTCGGTCGATGACTGCGGTCCACGCATCAACCCGCTGCTGGTCGAGGGGCAGGTCCACGGTGGCCTGGCTCAGGGCATCGCCCAGGCGCTCTACGAGGAGGTCAAGTACGACGAGAGCGGGCAGCTTCTGACCGGCACGCTGATGGACTACGCCGTGCCCAAGGCCACCATGCTGCCCTCGTTCATCACCGACAAGACGGAGACGACGACGCCGCTCAACCCGCTGGGCGCCAAGGGAATCGGCGAAGCCGCGACTATCGGCTCGACGCCCACCGTCGCCAACGCGGTGATGGACGCGCTCAAGCCATTCGGCATCAAGCATATCGATATCCCGCTCACGCCGCAGAAGATCTGGGCCGCGATCCAGCAGGCCCAGGCCTAGACCGGCGCGAGAGCCCAGCCCACGCCCCCGGCCGAGGGCCGGGGGCGTGCTGTGTCTTGCTATCGGGAGATGGTGCGGCGTGCCCGCCCGTAGTTGGTCGCGTCCTCCCAGGGTTGCCCCTCGGCGAAGCGGGTGGACCGGAACGGCCGGAGGTCTGCCGTCTGTGGCCGGCCCTCGGTGATCCACTCGGCCAGGCACTTGCCGATGGCCGGCGCGGTCTTGAACGAGGTCCCGCTGTCGCCGAGCATCACGAAGAGGCCCTGGTACTGCGGCACCTGGTCGATGATCGGCCGGTCGTCCGGGCTCATCATGATCATCCCCGCCCAGGAGCCGCGCAGTGGCGCCTCGGCCATGACCGGGAAGCGGAGGGCCAGCGTGCTCCGCGTCGGCGCCACGAACTCCTGGTCGCCAGTCTCGTCGTAGTCGTCAGGGTCGGCACCGAGCACTCCGACCTCGACGCCGACCAGAGTGCAGTTCTCGCCTTCACGACGGAACCAGGTGTTCAGCACGGCGTCGATATAGGTCATGTGCCGGTGGTTGAAGCCGCACGGCCAGCGGTAGATCATCACCTGCGCCCGGCGGGGATAGAGGCCGTAGTCGAGGCCGAGCGGCTTTAAGAGCCGGTTGGCCCAGGCACCGGGAGCCAGCACCACGACCGGTGCCTCGATCGTCCCGCCGCTCGTCTCCACGCCAGTGACCCGGTCGCCGTGGGTCAGCACACGCACGGCCTCAGTGTGCGTGCGCACCTCCACGCCAAGCTCCTGCGCCCGCCGGAGGAAGCCGCAGGTCGTGGCGTAGGGGTCGGCATAGCCGCTGTCCGGCTCGTAGGCGACCCAGGTGAGGCCCTCCACGTCGCACCAGGGCTCCATCGCCTTCAGCTCCTGGGCCGAGATCACCCGCGCGTCGATGCCGAGGGCCTGCTGGTCGGCGACGTTGCGCCGCAGGTGCTCCTCATATTCCGGCCCCACGACCTGAATAAAGCCGGTGCGGACGAACGGTGAATCGCCCCCGACGAGGTCGCTCCACGCCTGGAAGATCTTCAGGCTCTCGAAGGCGAGCTTCGATTCGAAGGGATTGGTGTAGTGCATCCGCACCAGCGCCCCGGACTTGCCGGTCGCCCCCGCCGCGATGTGGCTCCGCTCCACCACGACCACCCGGCGCACGCCGGCCCGGGCCAGATGGAAGGCCGTGCTGGCCCCGTTCACCCCGGCGCCGATGACCACGACGTCGGCTGTATCTGGCATGACCCCTCTCCTTGCGTTCACGCTCCGGCACCCCGGCCGGCTCACCGGCCAGGCCTCGAGGATTAGCGCACGGCCGCCGGCTGCTGTCAACCGCGCGAGGAATCCGCTGAGAGCGCCCCCCGCAGATCGACCCACGCAGCTCGAGCGGCCTCAAGATCTTCGGCACTCGCCAGCTCTCCGTAGCGCGCCGCCAGGTAACGGCCAGTGAGATCATCCAGGGGCGCGGCCACTGCCGGCCACGCCTCAACGGCCCTGGGCAAATACTCGAGCGGGGTTTCGTCCGCCCGGCGCGGGAGGCCGCGCATCGCCAGCAGCGCCAGCGCGTACCGGTATGCCTCGCGCACCGACCGCGGCGGGCGGCCGAGCTGTGCCGCATCCAGCCGGCGTGCTCGCCCCCGGCGTGGCCGCCACCGGCGTAAGGCGTCGCTGAGCTGCTGGAGCACGAGCTGGCCCGACCAGGTACTCTCGTGCACCTCCTCGATAGCCCGCTCCGACTCTCGCAGGCGATAGCGACGTAGCGCGCGGAGCACCAGCCACAGCACTGCGGCGGCGATGGCGAGACCCAGGCCTACCTCCAGCAGGACGAGCACCGGGTGCGGCAAGGCCAGCCGGGCGCGCTCCGCCGCCTCGGGGAACTGCGGCAACGCTGGCGGCGAGATCGGCTGCGGCTGCTCTCCGCCCCGAGCTCTCCCCACCAGCCAGGCGATCGGCGTAAAGGCGAGGAAGACGACGTAGGCGATCGCCGCCAGGATCCAGAACAGGGCGGTTCCGAGACTCTCGATCGCCAGTCGTAGCGGCGTGGCGAGCCAGCGCCAGGCGTGCGGGCCAGCGAAGGCGCTGAGCAGTGTGGCCAGGGCGAGGATCGCCAGCGCCAGCGCGAGCGCTGCCCCCAGCCAGCCCGACCCGAGGCGTCCCCGGCTCACCTCGGGCGACGCCGAGGCCTGCACCTCCTCGGCCAGGACGGCCGCGGCGCAGAGCAGGCGAGTAACGAGGAGGACGGGCACAGCCCAAGCCAGCGTCGCGCCGGCCGCGCTCGCCATCGTCGAGCTGAGCCACACCACGAGCCCCGCCCCGCCGATCAGGGCAAGATCGCGGACAAAGCTGAAGCGGAGGAAATCCGGGGTGAACGGCCGCGGATCGGCCCCGAGCGCCAGCCCGCGCCACCAGGCCGCCAACCCCAGCGCCAGCAGGGCCACCGTGGCCCCGTCGAGCGTGAGCAGCCGGTCGATCATGACCAGCGGCGCGCGTAGCCACGTCTCCGTCCGCGCCGCGAACCAGACGAGCATAGCGCCGAGCCAGACGAGCGCGCTCAGCGCCCGCGCCGCCCCGAGGTCCCAGCCGGCTCTCAAGAAGGAGCGCGTCGACCAGAACGCGAGCAGCCCCACCAGCGCGAGCACGATGGGAGACGGCACCCGAGCCTCCGGATGACCGGTGAACGCTGCGGCCATCCACAGCCAGGGCGCGATGGCCGCCGCCTCAGCCACGGCGACGAGCGCGGAGATCAGTGGCTCAAGCGGTACGCCACGCCACCGTGCCATCCTCACCTCCGTCGATCCGGTACACCATAAGGCCCGGGAGGGCCGGCAGGTCCGGATCCACCCCGACCGCGAGCAGCGTCACGGCGTGACCTTCCCGGCGGAGGGCGAGCAGCGTCCGGCGCAGCGCCTCGCTCACGACGCTCGTGATGACGACGACCGTCGCCCCCCAGGGCAGCAGCCGCGCCTCGGCCCCCAGCAGCAGCTCGATGCGATAGCCGGTGTAGGGGACGAGGAGCGCGAGTGCCTCGAGGATCTGTTGGAGCTGGCGTGGGTGCCGGCTCGGCGGGAGCCGGATGAAGCGCTCGCCGCCGGCCCGCGGCGCGTTGACGTAGAGCCCGACCTGGTAACGCTCCTCCAGCGCCCAGGCTGCCAGCGAGGCGCAGAGAGAGATGGCCCGCTCCAGCTTCTCCGGGTCCAGCCCCTCCCAGAAGTGCTCGAAAGTGTTGATGTCCAGGAAGAGCGCCAGCGTCGGTGTCGCCGCCTGCTCGAACTGCTTGGACTGGACCTCGCCCGTGCGCGCCGTCGCCCGCCAGTGGATACGGCGGGGAAGGTCTCCAGGTACGTACGGGCGGACGCCGCGGTAGCGCGTCGGGTCATCGAGCAGCGGCCGCACCGGTCGCCGGTCGCCCAGCGGCTGCTTCGCCGGCAGGCCGAAGGCCGGCAGGGGCTCGATCGCCGGGTAAACGATCAGCTCGTCGGTCGCAGTGTCCTCGCGCGTCGCCAGCGCCAGGCCGAAGGGATCGCTGGTGCGCAGCCGGGTCCGGCTGAAGCGGTAGTAGCCCCGCCGGGTCGCTACCACCCGGTAGCGGCGCCGCACCCGCTCGTAGGGGCGCAGGGAGAAGAGCGTGTGGAAGACCGCGGTCTTCGGCTTCGGCGAGGGATCGAGCTGGAGACCGGGGAACGCGAGGTCGGCCGGGAACTCGTCCTCGACCTCCAGCCAGGGCAACGGTAGCAGCTTGTTGTTCTCGACGCTCAGCTCCAGCCACAGCTCCTCGCCGGGGAATGCGCGCGACTGGGAGAAGCGGCGGCGAAAGCGCACGGCGACCAGCCCGAAATGCTGCCAGACGAGCGCCACCGCCAGCGTCAGCGCCACCGCGAACCCGGCCACCGCCAGCACCGGCTGGCGCAGTGCCACCGCCGCCAGGCCGACCAGGGCCGCGGCGGCCAGGATAGCCCGCAGATGCTCCTGACGCTGGCCGGCGAAGAGCGCGCGTGCGTCGTCCATAGCTCAGGCCCGCAGCTCCAGGTCTTCCTCCACCGGCACCGGCACCTCGGCGAGGATCGCCTCCAGGATCTCCTCTCGGGTTCGCCCGTGCAGCTCGGCGCGCGAGGTCAGCATCAGCCGGTGCCCAAGCGCCGGCACGACCAGCGCGCGCACGTCGTCGGGGATCACGAACGACCGGCCGTTCAGCACGGCCAGCGCCTGCGCCGCCCGCGCCAGCGCCAGCGTCCCCCGCGGGCTGACGCCCAGCTCGATCTCCGGGTGCTCGCGCGTCCGCCGGACGATCTCCAGCAGGTAGCCCTCGACCGCCTGTCCCAGGTGAACCCGGCGCACCTGCTCGATCGCCGCCGCCAGCTCGCCCGGCTCGGTCACCGGCTCCACGTCGACGATCGGGTCGCGGCGCAGCAGCCGGCGGACCATCTCGCGCTCGTCCTCGTGCTCGGGGTACCCTACCTGCAACCGCAGCAGGAAGCGGTCGAGCTGGGCCTCCGGCAACGGGAAGGTACCTTCCAGCTCGATTGGGTTCTGGGTCGCGACTACCAGGAAGGGGCGCGGCAGCGGATACGTCTGCCGCTCCACCGTCACCTGCCGCTCCTCCATCGCCTCCAGCAGCGCCGACTGTGTGCGCGGCGTCCCCCGGTTGACCTCATCGGCCAGGATCACGTTGGCGAAGATCGGCCCTGGGTGGTAGGTGAACGTGCCGGACTGCGGCTCGTAGACCAGCGAGCCCAGAACGTCGGTCGGCAGGAGGTCCGGCGTGAACTGGATCCGTTGAAAGACCCCGCCGAGCGCCAGGCAGAGCGACCGCGCCAGCCTGGTCTTGCCGATCCCCGGCACGTCCTCGATCAGGACGTGCCCCTCAGCCAGCAGGGCGACCAGCAGCCGGTCGATGACGTCGCGCTTGCCGACGATGACCCGCTCCACCATCCCACGGATGCGTCGAGCGAGCGTGTGGATGCGCTGCGCCTCTTCTGGTCCGAGCCGCTCGTCGTGGACACGAGGCTCATCCACTCCGGTCCTCCCTTCGCAGTGCGTCGAGCAGTTGGCTCGCCAGCTCCCGGACGCCAGCGGCCGGATCCTCCACGGCCACCCGAGCCAACACGATGCGCGCCGCCTCCGGGTCGAGCCGGACCAGCGCGCGGACCGCGGCGCGGCGAACGCCGGCATACCCTTCCTTGAGCACCCAGCGCAGCGTAGGCACCGCCGCCGGATCACCGATCTGGCCCAGCGCCTCCACTGCCGCGACACAGACCGCGATGTCGCGTGGGCGACGCCGGAGCAGCTCGCAGAGCGGCCCCACAGCGCGGGCGACCCGCCGCTGGCCAAGCACCCAGGCACAGATCTCGGCCACGTCCGGCCGCTCGTCGACGAGCCCGGCGATGAGCTGCTCGTCGTAGCTCGACCCGGTCGCGTCGCCGGGTGCTCGCGGATCAGTGGCTGCGGGCATCACTGTCGCTCCTCGCCATATGGCTTCTATCCTACTCGCACTGGCTCCCGGGCGAACCGGGGAGCAGATCGTGCAGCCCGACGCCGGGCGTCTCCCCGGCGAAGCGGGCCACGACCTGCCGCCAGCTCCGGCGCTGGGCCGGCGTCAGCTCACCGGTAAAGCGGTAGTCGGCGCTGGCGATGAAGCCCTCGAGTGCCTCCGCCAGCCGCTCCAGATCCTCGATCGCGGCCCGCAGCGGCTCGCGAGACCCGGTCGTGACCAGGAGCTGGCGCAGGTGCCCCAGGCAGAGAGGAGCGACCGGCGTCTCCGGCGCTCGCAGCGGAGCAGGATCGCCGAGCCGGCCGTTCAGGTTCAGGATCTCCCAGCCCAGCGCCTCGCCGACCCGTTCCGGCGCGTCCAGCCAGGCGACCCAGGCATGCAACCGTGACCGCTGCCAGGAGCCGTCGTCGACGAGGGAGCGGCGTGTTCGCACGCAGGCAGGACAGGAGACTCCCCGCGGGGGAAGCTCGTGTGGCCGCCGGCCGAAGAGCAGGAGCAGCCGCTCCTCGGCCGTGCCCTCGCGAAGTGCCCGCTCCTGCCGTGCGAGGATCCGGCGCTCGAGCGCCGGTCGCCGCTCGGCGGCGGTGTACTCGATGAGAGCGGCGGCGTGCGGCCGGCAGAGCGCCGCCGGGCCTTCGGCGACAAGGCCCGGATCTCGCTCGCCAAGCCAGGCCAGCGCCCAGAGCAGCGTGTCTTCCGCCGCGCGGTTCCACTCGCAGGCCGGGCAGGGGGCGTCCGGGCGCAGCCATTGCCGGGCGGCTTCGACGCCCCCAGCACCGGCTCGTGCCAGAAAGTCGCGAAGCAGCCGGTCGAGGATGATCGCTACACCGTAGTGGCTGTGCACCAGGCGCCCGGCGGGGATCAATGCCCAGGTATGCTCGAAGCAGAAGCCGCGCGAGGCGAGGAGTCGCCGGTGCGTCAGCGGGTCGGTGACCTGCTCCCAGAGCATTGCCTCGAGCCCGCGCAGCTCCTTGCGGGCCAGCAGGCGGCAGACCGGGCAGCCGGCTAGCTCCAGCTCCTCCTCGAGGGTGCGAGCGAGATAGCGGTCAGGGGCCGGCTCCCGCGCTCCCAGCAGGCGACGCACGCGGGCCATGAGCCCGTGGGATCGAGCGGAGCGGTGCAGCTCACCGGTCGAACCTGATCGTCGTTGCAGCCCCAACACAAAAGCCTCCACGCACCGACCGGAGGTCACGCGTAGAGGCTATCAGCCAGGATGGCGGTTCGGCGGCCGACTCGCCGCCAGGCGAGCCTCATCGCCCGTCGGTGCTAAGTATACCACCACGGCGCTGCGCTTCAGACCGGCAGTTCTGGCGCCGCTTCGGAGATCTCCACCCTGGTTGCCACCGGGCAAGGCGGTAAGATGGTGTCGATGCGGGTGGCTATGAGGGGGAAGCCGGGCAGATGGGAGTGGAGGGCAAGCAGGTGAGCACCAGGAGCGAGACATCCCCGGAGGTGATCGTCGTCGGCGGTGGGGTGATCGGTACCGCTATCGCCTATGCCTTCGCCCGGCGGGGGATCTCCTGCCTCGTGCTCGAGCAGGGCATCATCGGCCAGGGCACCTCGGAGGCATCCGCCGGGATCGTCAGCCCGCCTTCCACCAGCGCCATCCCCGCCGAGCGGTTGGAGCTGGCCCGGCGCAGTTTCCAGGCTTATCCTTGGCTGGTCGCCGCCGTGCAGGAGGACAGCGGCCTCGACGTTGGCTACCGGCAGTGGGGTGAGCTCCTGATAGCCAAGACCGAAGAGCAGGCAGCCTCGCTGCGGGAGCTGGCCGCCTGGCAGGCGAGCACCGGGTTCGAGAGCGAGTGGGTCGACGAGAAGACTGCCCGGGAGCTCGAGCCGCTGCTGCCTGAAGGGATCCTCGGCGCGCTCCTGGCCGACGAGGGCGGGAGCCTGGTCGTCCAGCGCCTGGTGCGGGCGCTCGCGCTCGCCGCCGCCGAGCGCGGCGCGCGGGTCGTCGAGCGCGCGCCGGTGACCGGGTTCGAGGTCGAGGGCGAGCGGGTCAGCGCCGTTCGGACGCCGCAGGGGAGCTTCGCGGCCGGCCAGGTGGTGCTGGCGGCCGGGGCCTGGACGGGGCATCTGGCCGGGCAGCTCGGCCGGCCGCTCCCGACGCTCCCGGTCAAGGGGCAGATGGCGCTCATCTCCGGCGGGACGACCGTCCTCCGCCACGTCGTCGGCACGGCCGACGGGGACGGCTACCTGGCACCGCGAACCGATGGGACCGTCTGGGCTGGCTCGACCAAGGAGCGTGGCGTGTGGGACACCCGCGTGACGCCGGCCGGCATCGCCCATTGCCTACGGCTGGTCGAGCAGCTCGGCCCGGGGCTGCTGGGGGGCGAGCTCGTGAGCACGGGCGCCGGGCTGCGGCCGGGCACCCCAGACGACGAGCCGATCGTCGGCCCGCTGCCTGGCTACCGCAACGTCTGGATCGCGGCCGGCCACTACCGCACCGGTGTCCAGCTCGCGCCGGCCACCGCTGACCTCGTGGTGCAGGGGATCCTGAGCGGCGAGCCGGATCCGCTGCTCGCGCCCTTCAGCCCGCACCGCTTCGATCAGGCGCCATAGCCAGCGGCCGGAACCGGCGGCCTACCCTGGCCCGATCCGCTTCGCTAGCCAGATATCGGGCTTGCCCGGGCCGTTCGCGTCCGGGAGCACTCCGATCACCACGAAGCCGAGCCTGCGGTAGAAGTCGACCGGATGACTGCCGAGCACGGCCAGCCGCCGGGCGTGCTCCAGCACATCGGGGAAGAGCTCGACGTTCGCCACGCTCGTCTCGCCCGTCTCGTCGTCGCTGCCGACGAAGAGCGTGAGGCAGCCTCGTTCGCGGAGCAGGCGCTCCAGGTCGCGCACCAGCGCCGAGCCGATCCCCTGTCGCTGGCGATCGGGGCGCACGGCCAACGGGTGCAGCTCCCAGGCGTGGGAGTAGCGCCGGATCGCGCCGATCCAGCCGAGCACCTCACCCCGCTCGTCCACCGCGACCCGGCTCAAGCGACCCGGCCCGAACGACTCCCAGACCTCGGCCCGGGCCGACTCGAAGGTGGGCCAGCCCTGCGGCAGGGTCTCGTGGAGGATCCGGGCCGCCTGGGCGATCCAGCTCAGGTGCCTGGGTGTGAGATCGACGATGTCCATGTTGCCCCCGACCTGGGCCGCCGCCCGGCTCGGCTCACCTCGCACTCGTCGTGGCCACCGGCGCTGCCTCGGGCCAGCGCAGGTTCGGGATCACCCGCTCGCCGTACGCCTTGATGAACTCCTCCTGGTTCCGGCCTACGTTGTGGACGTAGATCTCGGTGAAGCCGAGGTCGATGAAGTGCTGGATGTGCTCGCGATGCACCTCGAGGTCGGCCGAGATCAGCACGCGGCCGCGGAAGTGCTCCGGGCGCACGAGCTTGGCCATGGCCGCGAAGTCTTCCGGGTTGCGGATATCGCCCTTGGGGAACGCCATCCCGCCGTTGGGCCACTCGCGCAGCGCCGCCTCGGTGGCCGCCTCGTCGGTCTCGGCCCAGGAGACGTGGAGCTGGATCATCCGCGGCATCTTCGCCGGGTCCTTGCCGGCCTCGCGCGCGCCCTGCTCGAAGCGACTCATCAGCATGCGCAGCTTCTCGTCAGGCGCGCCAGGGGTGAGGATGCCGTCGCACAGCTCGCCGGTGCGCCTGGCCATGATCGGCCCGGCGGTGCCGACGATGATCGGCGGCGGGGTCTCGGGCATGGTGTAGAGCTTAGCGCTCTCGAGCCGGAAGTACCTGCCCTCATGCTTGACTACCTTGCCGGTGAAGAGCTTCTGGATCAGCTCGATCGCCTCGACCAGCATCCGCACCCGCTCGGCCGGCTCCGGCCAGTAACCGCCGACGATGTGCTCGTTGAGCGCCTCGCCGGCCCCCAGCCCCAGCCAGAAGCGGCCGGGGAACATCGCCTCGAGCGTCGCTGCCGCCTGGGCTACGATCGCCGGGTGGTAGCGAAAGCCGATCGGCGGGGTCACACCGGTGCCGAAGCGCAGCCGCGTGGTCGCCGCTCCCAGCGCGCCGAGCCAGGCCCATACGAAGGCGCTCTGTCCCTGCTCCGGCGTCCAGGGGTGAAAGTGATCGGCTGCCAGCACCGAGTCGAACCCGTAGTGCTCGGCGAGCTGGCACCAGCGCAGCATGTCGGTGGGGTGGAACTGCTCGAAGCTGGCCGAGTATCCCAGTCGGCTCATCGACTCCTCCGTCCCTCCACGCACGATCCGGCCGACATCATAGCCCGAGTATGCCAGCCCAGCGCAAGCCGGACTCGTTGGAACAGCCACGACGTCGGCGGCTAGCGGTCAGTCGTCGTTTCGCGGGTCATCCGACCCCTCCACAGCCGACAGCTCCTGCGACTCCAGTTGCTCGACCTTGAGGGGGAAGCGGATCACCGCGACCAGCGGTACCAGCGCCAGGAACCCGAAGGCCAGCCGCAAGTCGATGTCCGCCAGGTAGCCAGCTACCAGCTTCATCGCCAGCGCGTGGGCACCCTCCAGCATCGAGACCACCGAAATCGTGGTCGCCCGGTTGTACGAGGCGATGTGCCGGTTCTGCAAGGCCGCGATCAGCGGGTATCGGATCTGCATTGCGCCGTAGGTCATCAGGAAGAGCAGCGGCGCCAGGTACGGCCCGGCAAGGCCGGCCATCGCCAGGTGGCCGGCAACCGGCAACAGGTTTGCCAGAACGAACGCCCGCAGCGCCCCCAGTCGACGCTCCAGCCCAAATGCGCTCCTGGCACCCAGCGCCCCGAGCGCAGCGGCCGCAGCCGATGAGAGACCGTAGAGCGCCGCTGGCGTCCCAGCGAGCTGGTAGTACGGTTGGAAGAGGAAGAGCAGTGCATACGGCAACGGGTCGGCCAGGACGGACAGGGCGACGATGCGCCGGAGTGCCGGATGCGCGCGGATCAGCCGGATGCCATCTCGCACCAAGCGCAGGCTACCTCGCTGCCGCGCCAGCTCGGCCTCGGTCTGCCGGTTGGGCACCGTGAGCACCAGGACAGTGCCGAGGAGCATCGCGGCAGCGCTCAGCTCGAGCGCCAGCACGAACGACGGCTCGCTCATCTCGCGTACCACCAGCGCCGCCAGGACGGCAGAGGTCATGCGCCCGGCCAGCGACGCGGCCCAGAACGCGCCGTGTGCCTGGCTCATGCGATGCTCCTCACCACGCGCCTTGAGCGTCTCGTAGATCCAGGCCTCGCTCGCTCCCGAGCGAAAGCTGATCGCCATTCCGAGCACCGCGTAGCCGGCCAGGAACTGCCAGTACTCCTGCGCAAGCGCCAGGAGTCCGACCCACACAGCCTGGAAGAAGAACCCCAGCGTCACCGACCGCTTGAGCCCGATGCGATCGGCGACGACGCCGGTCGGCACCTCGAGCAGGATGGTGGCGAGTCCCATAAAGGCTTCCAACGAGAGCACCTGGAAGAGCGAGAGGCCGCGACCGGTGTAGTAGAGCACCAGGATAGGCGAATAGATGGTGAGCGAGAGGAAGAAGGTCGCCAGGTTGAATCGGCCGAGCGGATCTCGCAGCACCGCTAGGGGTACCCCGAGTAGGCGGTTGGGGGGTAGGCTGCCGATGACTCCAGCCACGCTGCCGAGACGCACAGGGGTTCCCTCTCATCGCCACGATCTCACGCCGATCGCCCCGTTACTGGCGACCCGGGGCGGTCCCTAACCGCGCCAGCTCGAAGGCAGCCAGCACGGGTGCGAGAATGGAGCATCGTCGATCGATCTGGCTGTGTCCCTGTCCATTCGGACAGGCGGCCCCGCGCTCAGCAGAGATGGATAACGAAAGACCCGAGCTTGGAGGGGAAAGCCATGTGGGAGCGAGACGAGCAGGAAGTGGCGAGCGACCTGACCCGCTGCGCGCACGCCGGTGAGGGCCGGCTTCCCTCGGCGACCGAGCCGCTCACGCCCCCGATCTGGCAGACGGCGGCCTACGCCTATCCCGACCTGGAGACCCTCGACGCAATCTACGAGGGCCGGGAGCGCGGCTTCATCTATGGCCGGTACGGCCTGCCCAATCACGTTCAGCTCGAGCAGGCGCTGGCGGATCTGGAAGGGGCTGAGGCAGCCCTAGTCACCACGAGCGGGATGAGCTCGATCAGTGCTCTGCTCTTTGCGCTGCTCTCGCCCGGCGATCGAATTATCGCCAGCGAGCTGGTCTACCGTGGCACCCGAAACCTGCTCGACCTCGACCTCGCCCGCTTCGGGGTCGTCGTCGAGTACGTCGACGCCACCGACCTCGCCGCTGTCGAGGCAGCCCTCCGGCGGCCGGGACAGCCGGCTCGGATGCTCTACGTCGATATCCTGACCAACCCGACGCTCCTGGTCCACGACGTGCCCGCGCT
>BEIC01000020.1 GCA_002898875.1 bacterium HR26 | reverse complement strand
TGGCCGAGCTGCAGCCCACTGCGCAGCGCTCGCAGCAGGCTGCTCCGAGTGACCCGGTAGCGCGCCGGTGGGCCGAGCTCTGCCAGGTCGGCGAAGGCGGAGAGTGCCCAGATGAGGGCCGGCGACGGGTGGATGACGGCGAGCCAGCCGTCCTCGTCGGCCGCGATCGCTGGGCCGGTCCGGTACGGTGTGGGGGGCGCGCCGTGCAGGCCCAGCAGCCAGGCGCCAGCGTCATTGAGCCTGACGACGACCGCCCCATCGGCATCGCGCCCGTACTCCACCAGCCCCAACCAGCGGCCCGCGCTCCCCAGCGTGGTCGCGATCGCCTGCTCCAGCGTCTCCTCGCGGTCCCGCTCCAGCCACGCTGATCGCTGGTGCTCCGAGAGGGAGCCCCGGCCGGAGGTGAGCGCGATAGCGCGCAGGCGGCTTACCACGGTGTCCAGCAGGTACCACTGTCCGATGCGCAGCTCGCGGAGGCAAGTGAGCAGGCGCGCGCGCAGGGCAGACCAGTCGATGGCGTGGTCGGGCGCTCGGGCCTGGCTCCGGCCTTCGGGCCAGCCAGGCAGCCGTCGCCAGGCGCGGAGCAGTCGGCGTCCCTGCTCGGGAAACGGGAAGCGGAGCCAGGAGCGGACCCGCTCGCGGGGGGCCGGTGCGCCGTCGGCGTCGATCAGGCCGAGGCCCAGGGCGAGCGCGCCGAGGAGTGCGAAGTAGGCCGGTGGTGGCTGGCCTGGCCGGCCGATCCACAGGCGACCTTCGACTCGCCGTAGCACCGCCGCGGGGGGGAGTTCCTCGCTGGGGCGCCAGCGGCTCCCGGTGACCGTGAGCGCGCGCAGGATGGTGAGCAGGTCCCAGGCGATCGCCCAGGGGTAGGCGAGCGGCGAGGTGGTGACTGCCTCCGAGGTCACCAGGGACGGAAGCGGGCGCGGCTGCGGCCGGTACGGCTGCCGGAGCGGCTCGGGGACGAGCAGCAAGAGTCTCCCCTGCGCGTCGCAGCTACGCCACACGACGCCGAGCTGTGCCAGCTCGCGGACCGCTCGCCGGTACTCGCCGAAGGAGAGGCCGGTGGCCGACTGGGCCTCGCCGGCCAGTGCCGCCCCGGACTTCGCGTTCAGCCAGCCCCAGAGCCGCGCCGCCGCCGGTGACAGGTCATTGAGCACCTCGGCCAGCCAGCGCCGGTCCTGCAGCCGCTGCAACGCGAAGCGAACCGCTTCCTGGCGCTGCGTCACGGCCGGCAGGACAGTCATGCCCAGGTGCTCGGCCAGCTCCAGTAGCTCGACGTCCTCCAATCGCTCGAGGAACCACGAGAGTGGCTCGTCCCCGGCCGGCGGATGGGATCGCTCGTCCTCAAGCCTGGTGAGGGTATGGGCGATCTCGGTCGGCACGTAGAAGCGTGGCCGGTTGTCGTCTGCGTCCTCACCCCGCTCCGTCGCGATCAGCCCGATGCGGTACAGGCGACGCAGCCAGGGCAGCAGCGCGTGCGCATCCAGCCCGAGCGCTGCGGCCAGCGACTCCAGATCGAGTGGCCGGCGCGCGTTGACCAGCGCGCTAAGCACCTGCTGCTCGCGCTGTGAGAGGCGCTCCCAGGCCAGCGCCAGGCTCCAGGCGTCAGTCAGCACGGGGTAGAGCTGGCCCGCATCCCGGTGCGGGTCGATGCCCTGCAGCGGGATTTCCCAGAACTGGGCAATGCTGGACAGGCTCTGCGGCGAGCGCTCGATTAACCGGCCCAGCAAGTTGCGCATGGCTGCTCCGCGGTGGTACCGGTATTCTGAAGCAGAACTATAGCGGTCGTACGCAGGGATGGGAAGGGTGCCGGTCAGCCGCCGAGCTGACGAGCCAGCTCGGCCAGGCCGGCGGACAGGACCGTCTCGTCGCTGAAGAGCGTGCCGAAGTGGGTGGCGTACAGCGGGATCGCGCGGGCGAGCGCCTGGCGCCGGTGGAGCAGGCCGGGGTCTGCCAGGCCGTAGGCCGTGAGCATCGCCGCGACGATCTCCTCCGAAAAGCCGGCGAAGTCGATGGCCGGATCGCCGATGCAGACGTCGCCGAAGTCGATGATCCCGGTCACCTCGCCGGTGGCCGGGTCGATCAGCACGTGGTCGGGGTTGAGATCGGCGTGGACGATGGCCGGCGTGAACTGCCGCGAGCGCGGATCGCTCCGGTACTCCGCCCAGAAGGCCAGGAGCCGCCGCGCGGGCTCCATGCCGAGGGTCTGCTCGACGATGGGCAGGATCTCCTGCACGAGCTGCCAGTGTCGCTCGACCCAGCCCTCCGGCGTGTAGGAGGCCGCTCCGCACCGCTCGGCCAGCTCGGCCGGCGCGTCGTGGAGCGCGCGCACGAAAGCCCCGAGCGCATGTCCGACCCGCTCGGGGCGGATGTCGCCGGCCGGCAGCTCGGCCATCGGCCTGCCGGGCAACGCGCGGTAGCCGGCGAAGCGCCAGGGGAAGCCGGGCAGCGGCCCGCCGGCGAGGTCGAGCCGGGGGATCGGCAGGGGCAGGCGTGGCGCGAGGCGCGGCAGCAGGCAGCGCTCCACCTCGAGCGCGCGGGCGACGTCGTCACGCCGGGGAAAGCGGAACACCAGCTCGCCGTCGACGAGCACGGTCGTGCTGTCCCAGCCGGCGCCGAGGAAGACGACCTCCCGGGCCTCCAGCTCCGGGAAGGCTGCCTCGATCAAACGGCGATAGCGTTCGGTATCCTCCACCTGTCGCCCTCTTCTCAGAATACTATTCTGGCAGAGGGGCCGGCATGGCCTGTGCACAGGGGCAGCGAGTGCTCGAGCGGGTTCTCCCATGACCGCGCTGACGAGGCGGGAATTCTTTCACGACGTGATCGCTGCGCTGCGCAACCGGCTGCCTGCCGAGCTGGCGGGTTTCCGCGTCGCGCAGGCGCAGCATCTGCTCAAGATCTACTATGCGCAACCGCGCATCCACTACGAGGTCTGGGTGAATGGCCGCGACCGTCACATCGAGATCGGGCTGCACTTCGAAGATGGACCTGAAAGCACCGAGCAGCTCCTGCTCTGGCTCGACCGGCACATCCTGGAGCTGAAGCACGAACTGGGGCCGGAGACGGAACTGGAACGCTGGACGCAGAGCTGGGGCCACCTCTACCAGCACCTTCCGTACCAGCCGCTGACCGAAGCGCTGGCGGAGGATATCGGCCGGCGACTGGCCCGCTTCATCATCGTTGTCGAGCCGCTGCTGCACGAGTGGAGACAGGCGTGGACGAGGCTCGCCGCTGCTCGCCGGTGAGGGCCGAGCGCGGGGTCGTCCTGCGGGTAGCCACTCAGTCCTCGCCGCCGGTGACCAGGCCCTCAGTGGCCGGTGAGGGTAGCTCGGGAGCGGCAGCCAGCCCGGCAGAGCCGAGGCCCATGAGTGTCGGCGAGGGGACCGCGGGGGCCGGCCGCTCGCCGCGCCGAACCTCGACCAGGACCGAGGGGTAGAGGGCCAGCAGGGTGGCCATGCCGATGGCCGTGCGGAAGAGCACGCCCACGGAGCGGTACGTGAGCGCGATGAAGGTCGCGCGGCCGAGCCCGATGCCGATGTAGTTCAGCATGCCAGCCAGGCTCGCGTCGCTCGCCCCGATCCCACCAGGGGTGGGGACGAAGAGGTGAGCGAGCATGCTGAAGCTGTGGACGTAGAGCCCCTCGGCGAAGGCCAGCCCGCGTACGGTCAGCGCGTTGACCAGGATGCAGACGACCGTGACCGAGAGCAGGGTCGTGCCGACACTGAAGGCAGTGCCACCAGCCAGCACGCTGGACCGGAGCATGCGCTTCAGGTGGATCCGGAAGTCCTCTTCGGTATGGACGAGCCGCCGGGTGAGCCGGCGCCGACTCATGGCGCGCAGCAGCCACTTGGCCGGCCGCTCGCTGCGGAAGACGGCGATCAGCGCGGTGACGATCACCGCTGCGAGCGCCGGGATCAGGAGCTGAACAGATCGCTGCTCAGTCAGCAGGATCGCGCCTGTGGCCAGGAGGGAGACCGCCAGGAAGTCGCCGAACATCTGCACGATGAGGCCAGGCGCCGCTTGTCGCATCCGGACCCGGCCCCTGGCGTGCTCCTCGACCAGCCGCGCGCTCAGCACGGAGCCTCCGGGGATCGCTGTGGCTGCCTGGGCAGCGAGATAGCTGGTCAAGCCATCGATAACCCGGATATCGAGGTTGGCTGCCCGGAGATAGAAGGCCCAGCGAAGTCCCTTGAGTATCTCGTTCGCGAGGAGGACGACGAGCAGCGAGAGGGCCGTCCCGGCCGACAGACTGAGCAATGCCGTCATGAGCGCGCTGAGGTCGGTGAGGACGGCGATCGCGAGAACTGAGGCTAAAATTGCGACGAAGAAAACCAGCCGCTTCATGCTGGCCGGGCAGTCCCTCCCACCTGTTGCCTCACAGCCAGGAGGCTCTGACTGTGTCGCGGCTCCGCACACCCCTGCCGGATGGATCCCGCCGGCTCAACCAGGCGCTTGATCGGTATCGTCGCACGGAGCCTCGTATCGACCTGACTGCATCCTCGTGGACGCCACCTTAACTGTACCACGAATCGCTCTCTAGGCAAGAACGATGTTCGGCCATGTTTGTATTAAAGATCGGTATGTGACCATCGCCGGTTCAGGACCCCTATCCGGGACCGGGTGGGAGCCACCCGGCTTCGCGCAGCAGCTCGACCACCAGCAAGCCGTGGGTGATCTCTCGGCCCGTCCCGGCTCGATTGGGCCACCATTCCAGACGGCCGTACTCGAAGAGTTGCGCGATGTACCAGCTCCCATCCGGCAGATCAACGCGATATTCCTCGGTGATCGGTGGCCCTAAGGTGTGCTGGCCGCCGTGGTCGATCCAGTACTGCTTGAAGCCGAAGCTCAGCGAATGCCCGGTCTCGGGGAAGTACCAGTGCTCCGCGCTGTCCTCAAAGGGGGCGATCGGCATCCAGGCATCTGCCGGGGCCGACGCGTAGTAGCCGACCGGCGCGGGCTCAATCGCCTCGCTCGCCGGAGCTGCCGGGTCGTACGTCAGGATTGCGCGCTCGAAGTACTGGACGAAGCGCACCGTCCCGTCGACCCGGGCCTCGCGGAAGAACTCGCTCACCGGGAGGCCGAAGATGCGCCAGCCGCCGTTGGCCGACCAGTAGTCCATGAGGAACGTCGGGACGTTGTGACCGGTCTCAGGGAAGTAGGCGTATCGTGCTGGGTCCTTCGCTGGGACCGGGTCGAGCGGTGGCCGGTCGCCCGGGTTGACGGTCGGGACATCCTCGTAGCCAGCGGGAGCCGCCGCGAGCTGGGTCGGGGGCTTGACCAGCCAGAGGAAGGTGATCGTCACCCAGTCGGACTCGGTCATGCCCAGGTCGTGCCAGAAGGCACCATCCGCAATGTCGATGCCGGCAGGGCTCCTTACCTCGCGCCCCTTGCCGTCACGGCCGTGGTTGTAGTCGTTGTAGTAGGCGGCGGCCGCTTGCGGGGTTCCCTGGGGCAAGCCCTTCCAGCGGCGCTTCTCCGGCGGGTCCCAGTAGTTATCGTCGGTATTCCAGGGGCCGACATCCCAGACGGGCAGGACGACCGACCGCCCCTTGTATTCGATCAGTACCTGGTACTCGTTGCCGCCTTTAGAGGAGAGGGCGCAAGCGCAGGGCAGAGCCACGAAACGGTCGTTCTCCTGGATTACGTGGCCGTTGGCCGTCACCTGCCCGACCAATCCCAGCCGGTGCGCGTAGACGCGGAAGGTCGCGCCGGGGGAGCCGGGCAATCTGGGCGACGGAGATGCGTCGCCGCTCGTGGTCGCGCGCAGGTAGTCCGCCTGAGCCCAGCCCTTGAGGCCGTTGAAGTCCACCTGCCACCAGGTGATGCCCTGACCATCTACCTGAGGACCTCCGATCACCATCATGATTGCCCCTTCGGGAGCCACGGTGAGGATCGGCGCGCCATAGCCCGCCTGCTGGCGTACGTTCAGGCCCTGGCCATCGGTGCCGGAGACTTCGGCGGTGACGCCGACTCCCAGGCTCGGCGTGGGCGACGATTCGGTTGCCTGCTGGACTTGAGCGGAGGTGCTATCAGCAGAAGGAGATGAGAGGAAGTCGCTCAGCGCGTAGCCGGACAGGTCGCCGTAGCTGACCGGGAGCCAGATGTTACCATCGGCGTCGGTGATCGCCGTGCCGGTGATCCGCACCTCGGCGCCCTCGGGCATCACGGTGAGCGTGCCAGCGGTGAAGCTCGGGCCGTCGCGCAGCCGCAGCCCGTCGCCGTCGGTGCCGCTGACGATAGCGATGTCACCCGGGGCGAAGTCGACGGCGAGAACAGAAGAGAGCGTGCTAGCCCAGAGCAGGAACGAGCAGAGAGCGAGGCAGACGGGAATCTGCTTCTTCCCCAATCGGCTCCCCTTCCCCATCCAGGTATCCCGCTTCGTGATCGTCACCACAAAGGCTAGCGATCACTGCGTGCCCCACATCGCACACCGGTCACGCGGGTCGTCCTCGATCGTGATCGACTCCGCGGCCCCCGACCGGTGCGTGGTCCTGGATACGGCTCGCTTGTCGTGATGGAGGCTACCACCGGCCGCGCTCGAGCGCAACCGGGCGACGGCGTGAGGCAGGGTAAGCTCCGGCCTGGATCGGGCAGGGGGTACAATCAAGAGCGTGCCTGCGCGGAGAGGCGGGATGGGAGGTCCAATGGCACAGGTACAGACCACGCTGAGCACGACGGAGCTTGATCGACTGACGACGCTCGCTCGCGAGCTGAGACGTGAGGTTCTGATCATGACCGCCGAGGCCGGGTCGGGCCACCCGACGAGCTCGATGTCGGCCGTCGAGATCCTGGTTGCGCTCTACTTCGGCGGGATCTTGCGATACGATCCCGCCCAGCCACGCTGGCCGGATCGCGATCGCTTCATCATGTCGAAGGGGCATGCAGCCCCGATCCTCTACGCGGTGCTGGCGGAAGCCGGCTACTTCCCGAAAGAGCAGCTCAGGACGCTGCGACAGCTCGGCAGCCCGCTGGAAGGTCACCCGAACATGCGGCGACTGCCTGGAGTGGAGGCGTCCACCGGCAGCCTCGGGCAGGGACTCTCTATCGGGCTGGGGCATGCGCTGGCGGCGCGGCTAGACGGCCGGAGCTACCACGTGTACGTCCTCCTTGGTGACGGCGAGATCGAGGAGGGCCAGGTCTGGGAGGCCGCGATGGCCGCGGCCCACCGTCGAGTGGGCAACCTGGTCGCAATCGTCGACCACAACCGCTACCAGCAGACCACCGGGGTGGCCAGCGTCACCGACCCGTTGACCTACGCGGACAAGTGGCGGGCCTTCGGCTGGAAGGTGGAGGAGGTCGATGGTCACGACCTCGTCGCCGTGCACCAGGCGCTGCGCTTCGCGACAGCGTTCGAGGATGGTCCCTTCGTGATCATCGCCCATACCGTCAAGGGCAAGGGGGTGCGGTTCCTGGAGCAGGACTTCACCTGGCACGGGCGCGCGGTCTCGCGCGATCGGCTGCAGCAGGCATTGGAGGAGCTCGGATGAACCTCGGTACTCGCGTTGGACTCAAGCTGGGCAAAGCGACCCGGGACGCCTTCGGTGAGGCTCTGCGCGACCTGGGCCGCGAGTTTCCCGACGTCGTGGTGATCGACGGCGATGTGAGCAACTCCACCCGCACGGAGTGGTTCGCGAAGGAGTTCCCCGACCGCTTCTTCAACGTCGGCATCGCCGAGTCGAACCTCGTCGGCGTTGCCTCCGGGCTGGCCGCCTGCGGCAAGATCCCGGTGGCAGCCAGCTTCGCCTGCTTCCTCCTCTGCAACGCCTTCGATCAGATCCGGATGAGCGTGGCGTTCCCGCGTCTCAACGTGAAGCTCGTGGGCAGCCATGCCGGCATCAGCATCGGCGAGGACGGGCCCTCGCAGATGGGGATCGAGGACGTGGCGCTGGCCTGCGCGCTGCCGGGCCTGGCAGTCCTGGTGCCGGCCGACGAGCACGCGACGCGGTCGGCGACGCGCGCCATGATCCTCCACGAGGGGCCGACCTACCTCCGCTTGGGGCGTCCGCCGGTCCCGGTCGTCTACGACGAGTCGTTCGAGTTCGTGATCGGCAAGGCGTACCAGCTTCGCTCGGGCCACGACGTGACGCTGGTGGCGAACGGCATCATGGTGGCGGCGGCGCTCGACGCGGCCGAGGAGCTGGCGAGCCGGGGGATCCAGGCTCGCGTTCTCGACGTGCCGACCGTCAAGCCGATCGACGAAGAGGCTCTGGTGACGGCGGCCCGCGAGACCGGCGGCATCGTCGTCGCCGAGGAGCACCTGCACTACGGCGGGCTGGGGAGCGTGGTGGCGATGACGGTCGCGCAGCGCCATCCCTGCCCGATGGCGTTCGTCGACCTCGACGACACCTATGCTGAGTCGGGCACGCCCGACGACCTGCTGCGCGCCTACGGCCTAACCGCCGAGCGGATCGTCGAGGCTGCCGAGAGCGTGGTGGCGCGCCGGTGACCCCAGGGCCTGTGCGTGATCGCAGGAGCACCGGCTGGCTCAAGCGCCTGGCAGCGGCCTATGCGGCCGAGTTGGTCGAGCCGGGGATGGTCGTGGGGCTGGGCAGCGGCTCGACCGCCGAGCTGGTCATCCGCGAGCTGGCAGCCCGGGTTCGAGCCGGCATGGCGCTCACCGGCGTTCCCACCTCGCGGCGGTCGGAGCGACTGGCCCGGCGGCTCGGGATCTCGCTGCTGGCTCCCGAGCAGGCGCCGGCCATCGATCTGGCGATCGACGGCGCCGACGAGGTGGAGCGGGAGACGCTGAACCTGCTGAAGGGTCGTGGTGGCGCGCTAGTTCGCGAGAAGCTGGTCGCCTCGCTGGCCAGGCGACTGGTGATCGTGGTCGATGTCTCCAAGCTGGTCGACCGCCTAGGGGAGCGAATGCCGGTTCCAGTCGAGGTGGTGCCGTTCGCCTGGACCGGCCCAGCACGCGAGCTCGAGCGCCTGGGCGGGAGGCCGGTGCTCCGGGTCGCTGCGCCGGGCCGCCCGTACCGCACCGACAACGGCAACTTGATCCTCGATGTCGACTTCGGCCCGCTCGACCAACCGGAGGCGCTGGCGCGCGAGATCAAGCTGATTACCGGCGTCGTCGATCATGGCCTCTTCCTCGGTCTAACCGACACCGTCATCGTCGGCGAGCCGGCCGGAGTTCGGGTGCTGCGCCGGGAGCAGCCCTCACCGCCTGCGTAGCCGCTTGCCAGCTTCCCCGGCCAGCGCTATACTGTACGTACAGTGTGTACGGTCACTGCGAGCCGGGGAGAGAGTGCCGATGGAGAGACGGGGAGAGACGAACCGGAGCCTGGTGGCGCTGTATGCGACCCGGCAGCGGCAGCGCCAGCGCGAGCGCCTCCTCACACCGCCGGTACCGGAGCGCCGGGTACGCCAGTTCGGGCGGCGACCGGCGACGCGACGATCGCGTCGCCACCTCCCACCGGCTCTGCTCCTCGGCGGGCTCTCAGCTCTGCTGGCCAGCCCCGGGGTCGTCAACGCCGCCAGGACGCACCTGATCCAACCGGGCGAGACCCTCAGCGAGATCGCGGCCCGCTACGGCACCACGGTGCAAGCGCTGGCCCAGCTCAACGGCATCGCCGACCCCGACTATATCCTGGCCGGGAGCGAGCTCCGCATCTCCGAAGCGTCGAGCGTGACTGCCCGGCGCCACCGCGTCCAGGAAGGCGAGACCCTCGCGGAGATCGCGCGGCAGTACGGCGTCACGGTCGAGGCGATCGCCGCCGCGAACGGGCTGGCCGATCCCGACGTGGTGCTCGCCGGGGCCGAGCTGGCGATCCCGGCGGAGAGCGACGAGCCGGCCTCAGACCAGCCCGAGAGCCTGATTCACGTCGTGGCTCCGGGCGAGACGCTCAGCGCGATCGCCCGGCGCTACGGGGTGGACGTCGCCGCGCTGATGCAGGCGAATGGCCTGCCGGACCCCAACCGGATCTTCGAGGGGCAGATGCTCCGCGTGCCGGCGGCCCGGCCAACCACGGCGCAGTCCGGCGAGGGCATGTTGCTGAGCGGCGTGCCTGCGTTGCGGCAGTCTCTCCCGCTGAGCTGCGAGTCGGCCGCGCTGAGCATGGTGACCGCCTACTACGGTCGGCAGGTCTCGGAGTGGGTCTTCATCGAGAACATGCCCTATCATCCCAACCCGCACCGGGGCTTCCGCGGCGACATGAATGGGGCGTTCGGCGGCACCGATGACTACGGCGTCTATGCTGAGCCGCTGGTGCCACTGCTGGAGCGCTACGGGTTCCAGGCGCAGGTGGTCTACGCGCAGGGCGACGCCAGCGTGCTCCGCTCGGAGATCGATCGTGGTCGACCGGTGGTGGTCTGGATGACCAACATGGCCAGCGTGCAGCCCCGGCTGACGGCTGAGTACGAGGGCGAGACGTTCACGCTGGTGCCGCAACAGCACGTCGTCGTGGCCTACGGCTACGACCAGGACTGGGTCTACGTCGCCGATCCGGGGGATGGCCAGTACCGCGCGTTCTCGTGGGACGACTTCATGCGCTCCTGGGGCTACTTCGACGGCATGGCGCTGCTGGTCAGCCCGGCTCCCTGGGGCTGATCGCCGGCTGAGAAGCCAGTGCTGGCAGAGCGGGGCCGCGAAAGAACGTCGCAGGCTGCCTCGGAGGCGAAGTGACCGCGTGGCACGTTTGGAGGTAGCGGGCCGCGGCTGGCGATGCTTGCCTCGCGCTCACCACACACGCGCGCCGCGCACTGGCGACATCGAAGCGAGCAGTGTGATCAGCGGTGGGAGCCAGGCGACGAGCGTCAGCGTAATCGTGATGATCACCCAGGGGCGCCAGCGATCGAGGACCGCCGGGACACGGCGCTCGCCAGGGGCGTACTCGGCGAGTGGCACCTCGACCCGCGCTGGCTCGCGCGAGGCCGCAAGCGTGAGCGCGATGTTCAGCAGGTAGAGGATGCCGCTCACGAACATGATCGTGCCGCCGATCCCCACAAGAGGCATGCCGATGATGTTCTGCCATTCCGGCATCAGATATTCGGCTGCCGCGATCTGTGTCCGGCGTGGCATTCCCAGCACCCCCAGCCGGTGGAGTGTCTCGGAGAAGATCACCTCTCCCACGAAGAACGACCAGGCCTGAACCAGCGCCAGTCGCCGGCTCCAGAGCGCGCGACCGGTAAGGTACGGTACCAGCCAGTATGTGATCCCCATGAAGGTCAGCGTGACAGCCGCGCCAACGGTCAGATGGAAGTGACCGACGATCCAGCGCGTATTGTGGACGACCAGGTTCACGTTATACGAGGCGTTGGCGAGGCCGCTAATACCGCCGAAGATGAAGAGCAACATGCCCAGGACCTGCGAGACAAAAGCGGGCTCATGCCAGGGCAGCGGCAGGATCCAGTTCAACCAGCCCCTTGCTCCGCGTGCTCGGCCGGCGTTCTCGAGGGTGGCAGCCACATTGAACATCGTGAGGAGGCTGGCGAAGAAGACGATGAACGTGAAGAAGGCGTGAACGAGCTTCCACCATTCCGAGATACCGGGATCGGTGAACTGGTGGTGGAGACCGACGGGCAGCGAGTAGATGAGGAAGACGATGAAGGCGATCCGAGCGATCGTCTCGCTGAAAAGGCGACCCCCGGCAATCTTGGGCAGCATTGTGTACCAGGAAACCACGGCCGGCAGCAGCCAAAAGTACACAATCGGGTGCCCGGTAAACCAGAAAAGCGAGCGGGCGAGGAGTGGATCGATGGCTGAGACCAGTCCAAGCGACCACGGGATCAACAGGAAGACCATCTCGACCGCTACGCCGACGCTGGCGATGGTCCACATCACGAAGGTAATCAAGGAGCCGAACGCTGCCAGTGGCGTGGGCTCGCCAGGATGGCTGGCCCGCCAACGGCGATATGTCATAACGAAGTTGAGCAATACCAGCCACGTCCCCACCACGACCAGTGTCAACCCGATATAGAAGGCTGGGTGCGCGCGCATCGGCGGGTAGAAGGTGTAGAGCACCGTAGCCTGATTCGTGAGGATCGCAGTGATGGTGAGCACGAGGCCGAGAAGCATGATCCAGAAGGTTGCCCAGGCAAGCCGCATCGAGGCCAGCGGGCGGCGCAGGGAATAGACCATCGTGAAGCTCAGAAATCCGCAGATGAAGAAGGTCGTCCAGAGCAGCACGTTGCCGACGCCGTGCAGCGTGAGTCCCTGGTAATACGAGCGGAAAACCGGCAGCGCTGCGTACAGATTGATGCCGGCACCGTCGAGGGCCTGGTAGAGACTCGGCACGTTCGCTAACGTCAGCGAGATGAGCGCGACGGTGATATACACACCGGTCAACCGGTGCACCGAGCCGAGGTCGGCGGGGTAGTGAGTCGGCTGGCCGCTCATGGCGTCCCCTCCACGATAATGCGACCCCACATCAGGTGGTGCCCGACACCACAGTACTCATGACACATGAACTGGTAGGTTCCAGGCCGGTGGAAGGTCACGGTCGTGCGCGCGATGCGGCCCGGTATCAGCATGAGGTTCGCATTGGTTCCGGGAATCTCAAACCCGTGGATGACGTCCCGGCTGGTTGCAACGATGTCGACCTGCGCGCCGACCGGTACCCGTACCTCGTTGGGCTGGAACTGCCAGGCACTCGCCACGATCGTGAGCTGGTAGCGGTTGGGAGCGATCTGTGTCAGACCAGGATTGTCGAAAGGCGGCGTCTTCCTGAGCTGTGTCGGGTCTACCGTACCGGCGATCCCGGGTAGATGGATACCCATGCCGAAGGCAGCGATCACAACGGCGACGAGCATCGTGGTCGGGATAGCGATACTGGGGAGGATCCAGGCGAGCTCATAGACATAGGGCTCGTGGCGTTCGGGTGGTCCGGCTTCAGCCACAACTCACCTCCGGGTCCAGAGCTCGGCATAGAGAACGAACCAGAACCCGACCAGCATCAGGAAGAACACCAGCATGAGGAGAAGTGCGCCTTTCGGGGCTTCCTCAGGAGGCGTTACATTCATCGCCTTGCTTCCCTCTGTCCTGTAGTGAACCTGCGCACATCCTAGAGGGGAATATCCCATGATGTCAAGCGGACTTGCCCGGTTAGGAGCCCGCTCTCGACGGCGAAGGGGATCCTGCCGACCTCTATCGCTGATTGCCTCGTGCGTGTGACCAGGTTAAGGTAGTGCGCGCGGGAGAGGCGGGACGAGGGGCAGGCTGCGAAAGAGCAGCAGGTGTAGCGCTGCCGCATTGTTCATCGGCGCATGCCTGCGTGACCGGAATACCCCGGGTCGTTGCTCTTCGTCCTCCGTCTCGTCGGGCGATGGAGGCTGCGTGATGAGACGGGGCGGTTGGGAGCCCTCTCACGAGGCGGAGCGACGGCGAGGGGAGGTGTACAGCGCAATGGCAGGCCCACTGGATCAAGCAGCGGCGAGCGGCACGGACCCGCCACGCGCGGGCCAGCGACCTGGGGTGCGGGCGATCCTGATCTTCCTGGTGGTCTCGCTCGCGCTCTTGATGTCCAGCATCGGGATCACCAGCGTCACGGTCGCGTTTCCGGCAATGACCGACGGGCTGAACGCGAGCGTGGTCTGGGTGGGCTGGGTGCTGACCGGCTACCAGCTCGCGCAGACGGTCATGATGCCCCTTGCCGGCAAGCTCAGCGACGAGCTGGGGCGCAAGCGGCTTTTTCTCGCCTGCGTCGGACTGTTCACAGCCAGCTCGTTTCTCTGCGGCATCGCGCCGAACGTCTACCTTCTCATTCTCTTCCGAATCCTTCAGGCGGTGGGGGGCGGTGCCTTCATGCCCTCGGCCTCGGGCATCATCAGCGATGTCTTCGACGACCGCTGGCGTCCAACGGCGATCGGTCTGTTCGCGAGCGTGTTCCCTGTCGGCGCCCTGGTCGGGTCTGTGCTGGGTGGCTGGATGGTCGAGCACCTCGGCTGGCGCTCCGTCTTCTTCATCAACGTGCCGATCGGGATCGTGCTACTCCTGGGCGGTCTGGGGCTGATCCCTGCCAGCACACGACCGTCGCGCCCCCGACCGATCGACCTCGTCGGTGCAACGCTCTTCGCGCTGGGCATGCTCGGTATCATGTTCGGCTTGACCGTACTGGGGAACCAGGAGACTTTCACCTGGCAAGTCGCCCTCTGGCTCCTCCTCGGCGCGCTCGCGCTGGTGGCCTTCATCTATCATGAGCACCGCGTGGCCGACCCGATGATCGACCCGCGGCTCTTGCGCGGGCCGGCCTTCGCCGCGGTCAACCTGTACAACTTTCTGCACGGCGCGCTGGTCTTCGGGTTCTTCAGCTTCGTTCCCCTCTACGCGATCGACGCGTATCACCTGCGGGAGACGACGGTCGGGTTCATCCTCACGCCGCGAGCGCTCGCCATGGCACTGTCCTCGGCGCTCAGCTCCTTCTTCTTGATCCGGCTCGGCTACCGTTTGCCGATGGTCGCGGGCGTCCTGCTCGTCAGCACCAGTCTCTTCCTCACCGCGCAGAACTGGCATCAGGTGACAGTGTTGGGATATCCGGTGAACGATGCCGTGCTGCTCGCGGTGCTGGTAGCCATCGCCGGCGTGGGAGTCGGCGTGAGCGCGCCGGCCTCGAGCAACGCCGCGCTGGAGCTCATGCCGGAGGCGGTCGCCAGGATCGTCGGGTTGCGGGGGATGTTCCGCTCGACCGGCGGCGTGTTGGGCACGGCGGTGATCGTGCTGCTTCTCACGTACTTCCCGAGCCCCGGTGAGGGGCTCGCGGCGATCTTCCGCGTCGGCGCGTTGCTGCTCCTGCTGATGATCCCGCTCACCTTGCTGATCCCGGACACTGCTCGCCTGCGCCGCCAGGCATGCCGGCAGCCGGTGAGCCCGGCCCGCGGCAGCGCGACGGACTAGCTGCCCGCCGCGTCCGCACACCTCGCGAGTGCCCCACCGGGCTCTCCGAGCGGGCAGGCACTCAGCTCTCCGCCAGGAGCGCCAGGACTTCGTCCAGGAAGCGCGCCCGGCCGCGCTCCGGGCGATCCAGGAACAGGTAGTGGGTGCCTTCTTCGATGGCCACTGCGCGCACCCGCGGGGTGTTCACCAGCTCCGCTCGCAGCGCCTCCAGGTCCTCGGGGCGCGACCAGTGGTCACGGTCGCCGCGGATCACCAGCATCGGCACGCGGATGGCGGCCGCTTCCCAGTACTTGTGCCCGAGCGAGAGGTTGTAGCTCTCGAGCTGGAAGGCCCGCGGGATGCGCATGCTCGGCGGCGTCCGCGACTCTCTGGTCGGATCGCTGGCCAGCGACTCCCGGACGTAGGCCTCGGCCACGGCGCGGTCGCGCCACTCGCTCTTGTCCTCTGTCGGGATGGCCCCATCCCAGCTCGCGAGCAGCCCACGCCGATCCACCAGCCGGTAGGCACCATCGCCGTGGTCGAAGACGCCCGGGCGGTCCGGCCGCTCGAACGCCGCGCGCAGCGGCCAGGGGGCATGCACGCCGTAGAGGCTGTTGAGCAGGACTAGGCAGCGCACCGTCTCGTTGCGGCGCGCCGTGTACATGCCGGCCCAGTGCCCGCCGGTGGCCCACCCGATCAACCCGACGCGCTCCCCGCCGTGGACTGAGCTGATCCAGCCCACGACCGCGCCGATGTCGCGCACCGCTTCTTCCGAGGTCACGGCCGGCGGGTTGTGCTCCCGTGGCTCCCTGAGCGCCTGCGGGCGGGTAGAGTTGCCCCAGCCGCGCACGTCCAGGCAATAGGCTGTGTAGCCGGCCGCTACCAGGTCTTCGGCCAGCGAGTAACCAGGCAGCGGGAGATCGAAGACGATCCCGCCCGGCCCGCCGCCGTGGATCAGCAGTACCGGCGGGCCGAGGCCGCTCGCGCGGCGCACTTGACGCAGCCAGATCTGGATTCCTGGCTCGCTCTCGATCAGAAAGTCGAGACGGTGGATCGTACCGTCTGTGCTCACTGTCCCCTCCTGGTTCTGGGCTCACTCGCGTGGTTCGGCCCGCGATGCCGACGTGTCCCGGCCCTCGGGCCAGAGCCCTCAGGATACCAGCCGCGCCGCGAGATAGACGATGATCAGGTTCAGCAGCAGGTTGGTAACGGAGACGATCGCCGACAGCCGCGCGAGGCGGCGACGGTGTGCCTCGGCCTGCGGGTCGTTGCCGGCCGCCTGGGCCGCTAGGCGTGTCATGCGGGGACCGAGAACCTGGCCGTGGAGCAACGTCAGCGCGATGACCACGGCCACGAGGCACAGCTTGGCGAACAGGACCTGCCCATAGGTCGACCCCGCGGCGGGCAGCGACTCCCAGGCGACGCCGCGCCGCTCCCCATTGAGGAAGCCGGTCACGACCAGCAGCGCCAGCGCGATCCAGGACAGCACGGCGAAGCGGCGTCCGAGCTGGGCGACGAGGAGGGTGCGCTGAGCTGAAGGGAGCACGCGTCGCAGCACCGGCAGCAGCACCAGCACCAGAAAGAGCTGGCCGCCGATCCAGGCGATGGCGGCAACCAGATGAACCCAGCGAATCGCTGCCCAGACCCAATCCATGCGATTCTCCCCACCCTGTTCGGATGGCTCCGCACCCGTCCCCGTACCGGATGGTAACGGCCGAGCACCGGCAATGACGACTACCCGTTCGGGTGGTTCCCGGTGACCGCTCGAAGTGGATCGCCAATGCCGGGAACAGTCCAGAGTCGAACGTGTGAACGCGCTCACGTTTTGGTACGATACAGGGCTGGGTAGTTGTGCCCGTAGATCCCATAGGCTCATGCGGGAGTACCGGGCCGGACCGCGGTTGAGCGAGCGTTGACGTCGATGCTGGCCGGGCGCTCGGCTGAACGAGCTACCCGGCCGCTGTGTGGGCAGCAGCAGGTGGAGGAGCGGCGATCGTGCAGTCTTCTGGTTCCGTCACAGCGCCGGTGCTGACCATCGGGGTGCCCCGCGAGACGATGCCGGGCGAGCGTCGTGTGGCGCTCACGCCGGAGGCGGCCAAGAAGCTGGTAGCTCGCGGGTTCACCGTCCTGGTCGAGCGGGAAGCGGGGCTGGCTGCCGGGTTTACCGACGAGGAGTACGAGGGTGCGGGCGCGCAGCTTGCCGCAGATGCTACCGCCGTCTACAGCAGTGCCTCGCTCGTGCTCAAGGTGCAGCGACCCACCGAGCACGAGATCGAGCTGCTCCGGCCAGGAACTGCCCTGATTGCCTTCCTCCAGCCGTTGGTCCGGCCGGAGCTGGTCGCCCGGCTGGCTGAGCGCAAGGTCACCGCTATCAGCATGGACACGATCCCGCGGATCACGCGGGCGCAGCCGATGGACGCGCTCTCCTCGATGAGCACGGTCGCCGGCTACAAGGCGGTGCTGCTGGCGGCGAACGAGCTGCCCAAGTTCTTCCCGCTGATGATGACGGCCGCCGGCACTATCCGGCCGGCCAAGGTGCTCGTGCTGGGCGCCGGCGTGGCCGGGCTGCAGGCGATCGCGACGGCTCGCCGGCTGGGTGCTGTCGTCGAGGCGTTCGACACCCGGCCGGTGGTCAAGGAGCAGGTCGAGAGCCTGGGCGCCAAGTTCCTCGAGTTGGAGATCAAGACCGAGGAGGTCGGCGGCTACGCGACCGAGCTGGCCGAGGAGCACCTGCGGCTCGAGCAGG
Source organism: bacterium HR26 (assembly GCA_002898875.1). GTDB lineage: Bacteria > Chloroflexota > Chloroflexia > Thermomicrobiales > Thermomicrobiaceae > Thermalbibacter. The sequence goes on along the minus strand of BEIC01000020.1, from coordinate 3,316 downwards.
AGCTGATTCACAACCACTGCGTCGAGGCGGACGTCGTGATCACCACCGCGCTGGTTCCCGGCCGGCGCGCTCCGGTACTGATCCGCGAAGAGACCGTGCAGGCGATGCGACCGCGCGCGGTGATCGTCGACCTGGCGGCCGAGATGGGCGGTAACTGTGAGCTGACCGAGCCGGGCGAGACGGTCGTCCGCTACGGCGTGACGATCATGGGGCCGCTGAACCTGCCCAGCGAGATGGCCTATACGGCCAGTCAAATGTATGCCCGGAACGTGACCGCGCTGGTGGAACACCTGGCGCCACGCGGCGAGCTGGTCTTCGACTTCGACGATGAGATCACGCGCGGCGTGGTCCTCACGAAGGACGGCGAGATCCTGCACGAGCCGACGCTGGCTCGGTTGAAGGAGGAGAAGGTGCGGTGAACCAAGAGCTGCTGCTCGGCCTCTATGTGCTCATCCTGACGATCTTCCTCGGGTTCGAGGTGATCTCGCGGGTTCCCTCGTTGCTGCACACCCCGCTGATGTCGGGCACCAACGCGATCCATGGCATCGTGCTGCTGGGCGGCATCCTGGTAGCCGGCACCGCCGATCGGCCGATCCTCTACCTGCTGGGGTTCCTCGGCTGCGCGCTCGGCGCCGGCAACCTGTTCGGCGGGCTCGTCGTGACCGACCGCATGCTCGAGATGTTCAAACCGAGGGCTGAGGAGAGGCCGGCTGCGGCGCGGCCGGAGCCGGCCGGCGCGGGCGTGCAGGCAGTGCGGGAGAAGGAGCCGGTGAGGAAGCCGTGATCGAGAGCTATCGTGAGGCACTGATCGACCTTGCCTACCTGGTCTCCGCGGTCGCGCTGGTCTTCGGCTTGAAGCGGATGAGCGCACCGCGGACCGCCCGCTCGGGGAACCAGATCTCCGCGGCCGCGCTGCTGCTGGCCGTGGCGGTGACGCTGCTGGATCCGCACATCACCTGGGGCGCGGCCAACATCGCGGTGCTGCTCTTCGGCATCGGCGTCGGCACCGTGGCCAGCGTCTACCTGGCGCGGGTCGTGCCGATGACCGCCATGCCGCAGATGGTCGCGCTGTTCAATGGGATGGGCGGCGGTACGGCTGCGGTCGTCTCCGTGGCGGAGTTCCAGCGCTTCGCCGCCTCCGGCGCCGTGAGCAGCGGCGAGGCGGTGTCGGTCGCCTTCGGCACGACGATCGGCTCGATCGCGCTCACCGGAAGCCTGATCGCCTTCGCTAAGCTGCAGGAGCTGATGACCGGGCGGCCGGTACGGTTTCGGCTCCAGTTGCCGGTGAACGTCGCCGCCTTCCTTGGGATCGTCGCGCTCTGGGTCTGGCTGCTGGGCCTGGCTGGCGGAGCGACAGTCGTCTGGTTGCTGTTCGCGCTTGCCCTGCTGTTCGGCGTCCTGCTGGTGCTGCCGGTCGGCGGCGCCGACATGCCGGTGGTGATCGCGGTGCTCAACTCGATGACGGGGCTCGCTGCCGCTGCCACCGGGTTCGTGCTGGACAACCAGATCCTGATCGTGGCCGGCGCGCTGGTGGGGGCGTCCGGTTCCCTGCTCACCGTCCTGATGAGCCGGGCCATGAACCGCTCGCTGGCCAACGTCATGTTCGGCGCTTTCCGCATGGCCGGTCGCGCCGCGGCGGTGGCCGAGGCTAAGCCGATCCGGGAGATCACGGCCGAGGACGCGGCCGTGCTGATGGCCTATGCCAACGAGGTGATTATCGTCCCCGGCTACGGGCTGGCAGTGGCGCAGGCACAGCACCAGGTGCGGGAGCTGGCCGACGAGCTGGAGAAGCGCGGCGTCGAGGTGAAGTTCGCCATCCACCCGGTAGCCGGTCGCATGCCCGGGCACATGAACGTGCTGCTGGCCGAGGCCAACGTGCCCTATGACCAGCTCTTCGAGATGGAGCAGATCAACGAGGAGTTCCAACGGGCCGACGTGGCGCTGGTCGTCGGCGCGAACGACGTGGTCAACCCGGCGGCGCGCAGCGATCCGAGCAGCCCGATCTACGGCATGCCGATCCTAAACGTGGATCAGGCGCGCAACGTGATCGTGCTCAAGCGCAGCATGCGGCCCGGCTTCGCCGGCATCGAGAACGAGCTGTTCCACATGCCGCAGACCCGCATGCTGTTCGGCGACGCCAAGGAGTCGCTGATCAAGCTGATCGAAGCGGTCAAGGCGGCCTGATGGCGTGCGGCTCGGGTGCGGGGTTCTGCAACGAGTGCGCGGGGCGCATTGCCAGGTATCGCCTCAGGTAGCGGAAGAGCGGTCCATCGTGCCGATCGATCGCCGGGATCGGCTCCGCGTCGAGGCGCTTGCGACGGGAGCAACCGATGATCAGCAGGTGTGACATCGTTGCTCAGGTACCGATGACGCTGAGCGCGGCCTCGACGCGCGGGCGGACGGCGGTGGCCAGCAGGCGGAGCGTGCGCTCGACGCGCCGCGACTCCACCCCGCTCAGGTAGGGGTTGGCGAGGAAGACGTCGAGCTGGAGGGCGCGTGCCGCGTGGGCGATCGCCTCGGCACAGGTCTCGGGGCTCCCGGCGATGACTGCTTCACTCGCCAGCAGCCGGTCGAGGGCCTGCTCGGCCTCGGCGGCCGACCCCAGCGGGTGGGTCTGGGTGGCGGCCTCCACTGGCGACGGCAAGAAGAGCCTCCCCAGGCGGCGCAGGTCGGCGACCATCTCGCGACGGGCCTGCGTGTCGCTCTCAGCGACGTACAGCGAGCGCATCAGCGCGAGCCGCGCCCGGCCCGACGTGGACTCGGCCTGCCCGGCGCGCCAGGCGTCGCAGGTCGGCTGGAGCTGGGCCAGCGGCCGGAAGCCGACCGCCAGCGAGAGGCCGTTCCGGCCGGCCCAGCGCGCGGCTTCCGGATCGGTTCCGGCCTACCAGAGGGGTGGATGGGGCCGCTGGTAGGGTGGCTCGACGTAGAGCTCGCGGAACCGGAAGGCGATGCCGGGGTGATCGAACGGCTCACCCTGCCAGGCCCGCCGCATCTGCACCAGCGACTCAAGGAAGAGCGCCTGGCCGGGTCGATGCCCAGGCTAGCGAGTTCTTGAGGGCGGTGCCCCAGCCCGATCCCCACCTCGACTCGTCTCCGGCGCAGATGGTCGAGCACCGAGATCTGCTCAGCGAGTAACACGGGGTTGTGCAGCGGGAGCGTGTAGGCTAGCACGCCGAGCCGTACCCGCCGGGTGCGGGCGGCGACCGCGCCCAGCCATACGTTCGGGGCCGGTGTCCGGTACAGCGGGAGGAAGTGGCGCTCGGCCACGAAGTAGTAGTCGAGCCCGAGCCGGTCGATGAGCTCGGCGTCGCGCAGG
>BEIC01000019.1 GCA_002898875.1 bacterium HR26 | reverse complement strand
AGGGGGAAGGGCTTACCTGTCGACCGCACGGCGCGCTGCGGAGCATGCCTCTTGAGCGTCGAAGCGGGCAAGGGCACCACGATGGCGGAGGGAGGTGAATCGTGACTTGGATTATCTAGACGGTTTACCACCATTCCGTGAATTGCGACGAAATCCGACCGTGGTCGAGATCAAGTGTACGTAGCAAGGGAACAACGAACACTCGCTTCTTGCCTAACTGTAGGAAGGGTGGCTCCGCGCGATGGGGCTTCAGTGGAACGATGAGCGCTTCATCTCCGAGTTGGTCAAGGCTTCGGGAGCCGGAGGCGTCAAAGTCTTCTTGCAAATCAGGGATTGGGCGCTGGATCTCTCACTATCGCCCTGGTACGGGACAGGTCAGAAGGAGGGGAATTGGTACCCCGGGTCACCCAGCATGTGGAAGAAATGCCATCTATTTTCCGTCCTGACTACTGGCCAGTTAGAGTTCTGGTTCGGTGAATTGCGCGGCGTGCCTCCCCTCGATGACCGGAACAAGCGAGTGGAGATTCTCCGCCGACTCAATCGAATCCCAGGCATCACGATCCCCGGGGAAGGGGCAGACGGATACCCAAGAATCCCACTAGAGCGACTGGCGCAGACCAGGACACTCGAACAGTTCCTGGCGGTGTTCGATTGGGTCATTGATGAGATCCGACGCTACGAGGGGACAGCGGCGCAGAGCGAGCGCTGAGCGCCAGCGTTTCATCCGCCACCCGGTGCCGGCCCCGTGCCGGCCCGGCGAGTCGTAACCGGCCGGCATCCGCTCTTCGCCTCGCGGGCGAGCGCACGCAGTCATGCCTGGGCCTCACGGCTCGAGCTTGCGCCACCAGGCGGGGACAGCGTACGGGTCCTCCTCGCCGTAGGCGAAGCCGGCCCACTCGACCAGCCCGCTCTGGCGCAGGAGCTGCGGGATCACCTGCCCGTGCACGACCATCTTGGCCAGCTCGCGGTCCGCCTCCGGCCAGCGGCGCAGCGCCTCCTCGTACGCCTGGCGCGTCGGCTCGTCGAGCTGCATCGCCTCGATGAACTGCACGGTCGTGAACTCTTCGGCGTCGATCCGCCGGATCAGCGGCACGATGTACGGCCACAGCAGATCGGCCACCTCCTCGATCGGATCGCCGATCGGATGGCGCATCGCTCGTCACTCCTCCGCGCTGCTCGCGCCCATCTCTCGCACCCGGTCCCGCCTGGCAGTGGTGCCCGCGCCCTCGCCGATCCGAGCTCGCCCTCGCAGCTTTCGCTCGCCCTACGCTTACTCGGACGAACCGGCCGGCGCCCTGGTCTGCGCGACGGCGCGGCGGTCCTCCAGCAACGGAGCCAGCAGCTCGATCGGGAGCGGGAAAATGATGGTGCTGTTGCGCTCGGTCGCGATCTCGGTCAGGGTCTGCAGGTACCGGAGCTGCAGCGCCCCTGGCACGGTCAGCAGCACCCGTGCGGCCTCGGCGAGCTGGCTCGCTGCCGCAAACTCACCCTCGGCGTGGATGATCTTGGCCCGCTTCTCGCGCTCCGCCTCGGCCTGGCGCGCCATCGCTCGCTGCATGGTGTCGGGCAGCTCCACATCCTTGACCTCGACGATGCTGACCTTGACGCCCCACGGCTCGGTCTGCTCATCGATGATCTCCTGGAGCTTCTGGTTGATCTTCTCTCGCTCGGCGAGCAGCTCGTCCAGCTCGACCTGCCCCAGCACGCTGCGCAGCGTGGTCTGGGCGATCTGCGAGGTGGCCCTGATATAGTCGGCCACGTTCACGACCGAGGCGTTGGGGTCCACCACCCGGAAGTAGGCGACTGCGTTGACCCGGATGGTCACGTTGTCGCGGGTGATGACCTCCTGCACCGGGATGTCCATGGTGAGGACCCGCAGGTCGACCTTCACCATGCGCTCGACGAACGGGATCAGCAGGATGATGCCCGGCCCCCGCGGGCCGACCAGGCGGCCGAGCCGGAAGACGACCCCCCGCTCGTACTCCTGCACGATCTTGATCGCCGAGGTCAGCACCATGAGGACGAAGAGGACGACGACCGCGAATACGATAAGGCTCGGGCTCATCAGCGCACTCCTCTCGTTCAGGCGACTTCCCCCGGGCCACGTGCGCTCAGCCCCGTGGCCCGCATCGATTCCGCCTCGTGACCATTACTGCACTGGGTTGCCACGCCGGGTGATCGATGCCAGCGGCCGCAGCACGCCCCCGCTCGGCTGTGCCTGCTCGGCGACGGCCTCGACTTCCTCCGGCGCGACCGGAGTCACGGTCAGCCGCAGGCCCTCGACGCCGACGACCCGGACGAGCTGGCCCTCCGGGACGCGGCCCGCGTTGCTGCGTGCCCGCCAAAGCTCGCCCTCGACGAACACCATCCCTTCCGGATCCAGCGCTCGCCGGACGACGCCAACAGTGCCAATCAGCCCCTCCTTGCCGGTCGCTGGCCGGCGGGCATGCGCCCGGGCCACCAGCGTGATGACGGCGAGGAACGAGATGGCGACCAGCGCGGTGACCGTCAGGATGACGGCTCGCGAGATTTGGAAGACTGGGCTAATCGGCGACTGCATCAACAGGAAGGAGCCCAGGGCGAATGAGATGATGCCTCCCACGGTGAGCACACCGTGGGTCGGGAGGTAGAGGTCGGCGATGAAGAGGATGAAGCCGAAGGCCATCAGCAGGACGCCGGCCCAGTTCACATCAAGATTCCCGAGCGCGAAGAGCCCGAGCAGCAGGAAGATACCGCCGACCACGCCGGGCAGAACAGCCCCCGGGTTGGCCAGCTCCAGGAAGATGCCGAGCAAGCCTAGGCTCAGCAGGATGTAGGCCACGTTCGGGTCGCTCAGGATCTGGAAGAACTGCTCGACCAGGTTCATCTCGACGGGAACGATCTCGGCGTCCCGCGTCTGCAGCGTAACCTCGCCGGCCATGGTGGTGACCGTCCGCCCGTCGACCTGATCGAGCAGCGCCTCCAGGCTGGGTGCCATGACATCGATCACGCCCATCTGGAGCGCCTGGTCAGCGGTGATGTTCACGGCCTCGCGCACGGCCTGCTCCGCCCAGTCGGCATTGCGCCCGCGCAGCTCGGCCAGCCCTCTGATCTTGGCCACCGCGTCGTTGACGACCTTCTGCTGCATCGTCTCATCGGTCTGCACCGGCTGGCCATCCTGCCCAAGGAGGACAGGGCTCGCCGAGCCGATGTTGGTGGCCGGGGCCATGGCCGCGACGTGAGCGGCATAGGTGATGTAGACACCAGCCGAGGCGGCGCGCGCGCCCGAGGGGGCGACGTAGACGATGACCGGCACCTTCTTGGCCAGGATGTCCTGGATGATATCGTCCATGGCTGAGCTGAGGCCACCCGGCGTGTTCATCCGGATGACCACGGCCTGGTCACCGGCGCGCTCCGCCTCCCGGATGCCACGGTGGACGTAGTTCGCCATCACCGGTGTGATGGCGCCGTCGACCTCGATGAGGCGCACGCGCGGGGTGCTGCCCAGCGCCGTACCAGCGAGCAGCCAGGCCAGCCCGCTGATGACCAGGAGTACGGCAAGCGCGCGCCTGAGGGGAGTGGCGGCTGTCGCTGCGCTTCGGTTCATCTCAACCCGCCGTTCGCTCGTACGATAAGTATATACCCGGCAGGCATCGCTCGCGGCGCGCAGGTGCCTAGGTGACGAAGACCTGTGACCCCTGCGGGGTCTTGACCACGTTGATCCGGGTGGGGAACTGATCCTTCAGCTCGTCGATGTGGGTGATGACCAGGATCATCGCGAACTCGTCCTCGATGGCCCGGATCGCCTGCACGAGGCCCTCGCGCCCCTTCGTATCCTGGGTGCCGAAGCCCTCGTCTATGACCAGCAGCTCCAAGCGGGTGCCGGCTCGGTGCGCCAGCAGCATGCTTAGCGCCACCCGGATGGCGAAGTTGATGCGGAACATCTCCCCGCCGCTGTAGAGCTCATACGGCCGGCGGCCGGCCTCGTCGCTGATCACGATGTCGAGCGTCTCGATCAGGCCGTCACCGCTCAGGCGCTGGCGTTGGGTGCGGAACTCCAGGCGCATGGCGTTGCCCGGCATCCGGTCGAGGATGGCGTTGGCCCGCTCTTCCAGCTCGGGGATCATGTTCTCGATGATCATCGCCTGGATCCCGCCCTTGCCGAAGGCCCTGACCAGCTCCTCGTAGATCCCCTTCTCGGCGACAAGCTGCTGGCGCTGCGCCTCCAACTCGGCGGCGCGCTCGCGCTTCTCGTAGGCGTCCTCCAGCCGCTGCTGTGCCCGGCCCAGTGCCTCCTGCTCCTCGTGGAGTGCCCGTTCGGCAGTCAGAATCCTGGCCTGGAGCTGGTCGCGCTGCTCGCGCAGGGGTGCCGCGCGCTCGATCTGGCTCCGCAGTTCCTCGATCTCACGGTGCAGGCGCTCGAGCTCTGCCCGGTCGGCGGCGATCTGCTCCTCCAGCGCCGCGAGCTGCCGGCGCTCGAGTTCGGCGGCGAGTGAGGCCTGCTGGAGCGCCTGGTACTCCTGCTCGGCACCGGCCACCTCTTGGAGCTGCTGGGCGAGTTCCTGCCCCTCACGCTCGTCGTAGGGAATAGCGGCCAGCTTCTGGCGCACAGCCTCCAGCTCGACTCGTAGCTCAGCCCCTGGCAAGCCACGATCGAGTGCCTCCGCCAGCTCCTGGCGCTTCGCCAGGTGACGGTCGAGCTCCGCTCGGCGCTCGGCCAGGCCCGCGAGCTGCGTCTCGACCCTGGCCAGTTCCTGGCGCAGCCGGTCTCGCTGCTCACGCGCGCGCTGGAGTCGCTTCAGCTCCGTCTCGCGCTGCCCACGCTCGGCGTCGATCCGTTCGATCTGAGCCCGTTTCTCGCGGAACTCGTCTCCCAGCGCCCGCCCCTGCAACTCGATCTCAGCCTTCAACCGGTCGCGCTCGTGCTCGCCGAGGGGCCGGAGGCAGACTGGGCAGGCCGCATCGATCGCGTCGAGCTGGTCGATCTTCCCTTTGAGTTCCTGCATCTGTTCCTTGAGCCGCCGGCACTCGGCCTGGAGTTCGCCGCGGCGGCTCTGGAGCTCCTGGAGGTGCGCCTGGATCTGCTGCATCTCGTCGTCGAGATCGCCCAGCGCCGCCAGTTCCCGATCCAGCCGGCAGCGCTCGCCCTCCAGCGTCGGCAGCCGTGCCAGCTCGCGCTCGCAGCGTGCGATCTGCTGCTCGCAGGCGTGGAGCTCGCGCTCGACACAGTGCACTTCCCGCTGAATCCCGTCCTCGAGCCGTCGCTCGACCGCCAGGAGGGCCTGTCGCTCGTGCAATCGCTGGTTCAGCTCATCCATCGCCTGGCGGAGCTGCTGCCAGCGCTCAAAGCGCGCGGTGATTTCGCCGGCTCGAACCAGCACGGCCTCATGCCCGCGGACGCGCTCGCGTAACTCCACCTGCTGGCGCTCGCGCTCCCGGACCTGCGACGCGAGCTGCTCCGCGCGCTGGGCCTGCTGCGCCGAAACGCGCTCGGCAGTCTCCAGGACCTGAAGGGTCTTCACGACCTCGTCCCGCCGCTGGCGGAGATCGTCGAGCTGGGCGCGGAGCTCATCGACCGTGCGACGCCGCTCGGCTACCTCGGCCTCGAGCTGGGGCAGTAGCTCAAGGTAGCTGGCGATCGCCTCGAGATCGCGCTCGATGGCGCGGATCTCCTGCTCACAACGTCGTTGCTCATCGCGGGCCAGCCGCTCGTACCGGTCGTACTCGCCCAGGTTGAGGATCTCGCCGAGCACCCGCTTGCGCTCGGCCGGCGTCTTGGTGGTGAACTCGTCGGCCCGGTTCTGGAGGATAAAGGCGGAGTTGATGAACGTCTCATAGTCAATGCCGAGAATCTTATCGATAATGCTCTGGGTATGGCGCAGGTTGTTCCCGCTGAGCACGCGCCAGCGCTCGCCGTCGCGGACGTGCAGCTCGAGCATGGCCCGCCCGGAGCTACCCGGTGCGGCGATGGAGCGCCGGCGGATGACCCGGTACTCCTGACCGTTGAGGATGAAGCAGAACTCGACGCACATCTCCCGTCCGCCCAGGGAGAGCAGGTCCTGATCCGAGTTGCTGCGGGCCTTCCCCCACAGTGCCCAGGTGATGGCATCGAGCAGGGCCGACTTGCCAGCGCCGTTCTCGCCGGACAGGCAGGCGATCCGGATGCCCTGGAAATCGACCTCGACCGGCTCGCGGTAACAAAGAAACTGGCTCAAGCTCAAGCGAGTGGGAATCATTGCGATCCTCGTGCTTTGCGGCGTTTTAATCCTTATCCTCCTCGAGCGGAGGATGTGACGGCTATTGAAGCCCGACCGATCGTGCTCAACACAGTATACTCAGAGGCATGGAGATTCGGGGCAAGCTCGACCTTGAGGCAGGGAGGGACCGGCGCGCTATCGCGCTGTGAACCCGAGAGCCGGGAATCTCGCCCACCTGAGCGAACGGTGACGCCTGAACGTACTCGGTGCTGGAGGATGCGGAGGATGGGCCGAAACCGGAGGCGAGAGCCGCAACGCGCACGCCAGCGTCGCCGCGAGGACTCGCCCGAGGCGGCGGATGCTACGCCGTCCGATACGTCGCCGGTGGAGGACGAACTGGAGCACCCTGAGGCAGAGCCAGCGCTGCCCGAGCCGGTGGAGCCAGAGATCGTCGAGGCCGAGCCGGTGCTCCTCGAGGAGGACCTCGACGAACTACTCCGCGAAGACCCCTCGGTCGTCAGCGACCCGCTGCGGCTCTACCTGCGCGAGATCGCCGAGGCGCCGCTGCTGACGCCCGAGGAAGAGGTTGAGCTGGCGAAGCGAATCAAGGCCGGCGACATGGAGGCGCTGCAGCGGTTCGTGCGCGCCAACCTGCGCCTGGTGGTGAGCATCGCCAAGCGCTACGTCGGCCGCGGGCTGTCGCTCCTGGATCTCATCCAGGAGGGGAACATCGGGCTGATGCGCGCCGTGGAGAAGTTCGACTGGCGCCGCGGCTACCGCTTCAGCACTTACGCCACCTGGTGGATCCGGCAGGCGATCACCCGGGCCATCGCCGACCAGGGACGCACAATCCGGCTACCGGTCCACATGACCGACAGCATCACCCGCTATCACCGGGTGGTGACCCAGCTCGCCCAGGAGCTCGGGCGCCAGCCGCGGCCGGAAGAGATCGCCGAGGCGCTGAGCGTGCAGCCCGAGAAGATCGCGCAGATCGTCCGGGCTGCTCAGCGCACGGTGTCGCTCGACCGCCCGCTGAGCGAAGAGGACGAGACGAGCCTGGGCGATCTGATCGCCGACGAGGTCTCGCAGTCGCCGGAAGAGATCGCCGAGGAGTCGCTGATGCGGCGCGATATCCTCGAGGCGCTCGAGGCGCTGAGCCCGCGCGAGCGGCTGGTCCTGCAGCTCCGGTTCGGCTTGACCGACGGCCAGCCGAGGACCCTGGCCGAAGTCGGTGACCTGCTCAATATCAGCCGTGAGCGGGTGCGGCAGATCGAGAACGAGGCGCTGCGCAAGCTCCGGCGGATCGCGCGTGAACGACTCGCCGAGTATTATGCGAGCATTTGACGCATCGGATGTGCAGCCTGGTAGCAACTTCCAGCTCCGGCCCCCAGTGCCCTGGGGCCGGGTGATGGCGCCAGCCGGGCGGGCCGGCGGGCACGCGGGCGGCCGCGCCGGGCCTCGACCAGGGTGAGGTCGACTGAGTAACCGATGCCACAAGCACTGCTGATCGCTGCGATCGTCGTTCTGGTCCTCGCGAACGCGCTCTTCGTCGCGGCGGAGTTCGCCCTCGTCACTGCTCGGCGGACCCGGATAGAGCAACTCGCGTCGCAGGGCAACCGGCTCGCGCGACATGTCCTCCGGTTCATGGACGATCCGAACCTGTTCATCTCGGCAGCCCAGGTCGGCATCACTATGGCCAGCCTGGGACTCGGCTGGCTCGGCGAGCCTGCCCTCGCGGCGCTGTTTCGCGGGCTGTTCAACGAGCTGCCAGAGCAATGGCACCGGCTGGCGTCGCACACAGCCGCGTTCGTACTGGCCTTCGGCTTGATCACGCTGCTGCACATCGTCTTCGGGGAGCAGGTCCCGAAGATGATCGCCATCCAGCGGGCCGAAGGAACGGTGCTCCTCACTGCCGGCCTCATGCGGCTCGTCTCTTTCCTCTTCCGGCCAGTGATCTTCGTCATCTACTGGATGACTGAGCTGACGCTGCGCCCGTTCGGCCTGCGCTACGAGAGCGAGCGGCACCTCGTCTATTCGGTCGAGGAACTCGAGATGCTGGTGGAGACCAGTGCCGAGCGGGGCGAGCTGGAGTCGAGCGAGCGCGAGCTGATCCACCGGGTCTTGCTCTTCAGCGACCTCACGGTCTACCAGATCATGGTCCCGCGGACCGAGATGGTGGCGATCCCGGTCACGATCAGCTTGCCGGAGCTGGTCCGCATCATCGCCCGTGAAGGGCGCTCGCGCTACCCGGTCTACGAGGGCACGCTGGATCAGATCATCGGCATCCTGCACGTGAAGGATCTCTTCGCAGCGATGCACGATGGCTGCCTGCCGGAGCAGATCGACCTGCGGCGCCTGTTGCGCCAGCCACTGACTGTCCCGGACAGCCTGCCGGTCGGCGAGCTGCTGCGCTCCATGCAGTCACGCCGGATTCACGTCGCCATCGTGATCGATGAGTTCGGCGGCACCGCCGGGCTGGTCACGCTCGAGGACATCATCGAGCGCCTGATCGGCGAGATCCAGGATGAGTTCGAGCGCCCGGAGCCCGACGTCGAGGTCCTGCCGAACGGCGATGTGCTGATCAACGGGCTGATGCTGATCGACGAGGTGAACGAGCGCTTCGGCCTCGACATCGACGACCCCAACTTCGACACCGTCGGCGGCTACGTCTTCGGCCGCCTCGGCCGCAAGCCGGAGATCGGCGACGCGGTGACGGTCGACGGCTACATCTTCCGGGTGGAGGCGCTCGACGGGCTACGCATCTCCCGCGTCCGGCTGACCCGCCTTCATGAGGCGGAATCGCCACCGGCCGGAGCCGCTGCGCCTGATGAATAGGCGTTCACGACCGGGGCAGGCTGCTCCCCCAGGATCCAGTCGAGCAGGGCCATGCGCAGGTAGAGGCCATGGCGGGCCTGCCGGAAGTACGCCGCCCGCGGGTCGTCGTCGACCGACGGGTGGATCTCGTCGACGCGCGGGAGCGGGTGCAGCACGATCCCACGGGGGTTAAAGCGGCTCATGAATGCCCGGTCGATGATGTATCGCCCTCTCGCCGCCTCGTAGTCGGCCAGGTCGCTGAACCGTTCCCGCTGGATGCGTGTCTGGTAGACCACATCAAGCGAGGAGGCCAGGCCTTCAAGATCGTCCAGCTCGGTCACCCGCAGGCCGGCATCGGCGAGCGCAAGCTGGAGTTCCTGGCTCATCCGTACCGTCGGCGGCGCGACCAGGAAGAGCTCGGTGTCGCGGGTCTGGGTCAGCAGCAGGGCGAGCGAGCGCGCGGCCCGGCCATAGCGGAGGTCGCCGACCAGCGCGATGCGCAGCCCGTCGATCCGGCCGAGCTCTTTCCAAATGGTGTACAGGTCCAGGAGGGCCTGGGTGGGGTGCTCGTTCGGGCCATCTCCCGCATTGATGACCGGCACGTCGACGACGGCAGCCGCGCGGGCTGCAGCGCCCGCTTCCGGATGGCGAATGACGAGGAGGTCGGCATAGCCGGCGACGATGCGCGCCGTGTCTTCGATCGTCTCGCCCTTGACAGCGGAGGAGGTCGCGCCGGCGTACTCAGCCGAGATCACCCCGCCCCCGAGCCGGGTCATGGCTGCCTCGAAGCTGAGCCGCGTACGCGTGCTCGGCTCGAAGAACAACGTGGCCATCAGTTTCCCCTGAAGCCGGGTGCTGAAGCCTGAGCCGGCGAGCGAGCGCATCAGCTCGGCACGCTCGAACAGTTTGAGCAGGAACGACCGGTCGAACTGTCGCACTTCCAGGATGTGCCTGGGAACCGGCATCGAAAACACCTCCTCGATGAGCCTCTGCCAGCCTGCACAGCAGGCTGCATCGCGGCGGCAACGCTTCCGCGCACAGCTGGATCTATACCCTGTTAGGGAGTGCCCGATGAGGAACCCAGCGCAGATGATAGCGCAACCTCGCGTGCGATGCCAAGCGAGGAGGGTGCGTTCGTACAGATGGTTTCGTCGAGACCCGCATGGTAGCTGTTGGGAGTGGAGAGCCCTGAGTGGGAATTCCTACCCTATGGAGCTATGCTCGCGCAGCGAGGCACCGCGAGCGCCGGCACCTTCGGCTCCGGTTTGCCAGCACGCGCGGCCAGTTTGAGGAATCCTGGTATGCTAGAGGCGGTGCGCGCTGGCTCTGCAGCGGTGACAGGAGTTCATGCGTTCTATACATTAAGTACAGCTGTCGGCGCTGCCCATCGGCGCCGATATTCTGAGCAGGCCGTCCGTGACGAGCGAGAGCGGTCGGGTGGGATGGGGCGTGGGTTTCGCATCGGCAAGATCGGCGGGATCGAGGTGCGGGTTCACCCGACGGTCGTGATCGCCCTGCTCTGGGTCTTCTGGCACTGGGGGCGGTTGGCGCATGATCCGCTCGTCGGGGCGCTGTTCGGGGGGTTCCTGCTGCTGGCGGTCTTCGTCAGCGTCGCCGGTCACGAGCTGGCGCACTCGTTCCTGGCCCGGCGCTATGGGTTGGAAGTGCACGACATCACGCTGCTGCCGATCGGCGGGGTTGCTCGCATCGAGCAGACGCCGCTGGCGCCGCGCTGCGAAGCGATGGTGGCGCTGGCAGGTCCGGTGCTCAACCTTGTGGTCGCGGCTGGCCTTACGCCGGCGCTCGTCGGCGTGCTCCTGTGGCGGGGCGTGCGTGAGCCGCTCGACGTCCTGCTCATCGCGCAGGAGACCAGCCTGAGCAGCCTCTTGCTCCTCGTCTGGCTGGCCAACGTGCTGCTGGCGCTCTTCAACCTGTTGCCGGCGTTCCCGATGGACGGTGGGCGGATCCTGCGTGCCTGGCTGAGCTGGATGAGCGATCGGCTGCTGGCGACCCGCGTCGCGGTCTCGCTTGGCTACCTGCTCGCGCTTGGGCTGCTGATTGCCGGCATCCTCCTCCGTGATCTGATGCTTCCGCTGCTGGCGCTGTTCCTGCTCGCCGCCGCAACGGTCGAGACGCGGCTCATCGAGGTGGAGCAGGCGATGCAGCGGCTGCCGGTCGGCCAGTTTGCCGTCTGGGATATGGGCGGGGTCGGGCCGGATCAGGAGCTGCGCTATGCGCTGCGGGGAGGGCCGCGAGACGTGGCAGTGGTCAGCGGCGGTAAAGTCGTCGGGATGCTCTGGCGCGAGGATATCCTCCGCAACGTCCAGGGGAGTAGCCGACTGCTGGTGCGGGAAGTCATGGATCCCGCTGTGGTCACGGTCAACGTCGATACCTCGGTCTACGACGCGCATCAGCGCATGCTGGCGAGCGGTCACCCATCGATACCAGTGGTCGAGCACGGGCGCTACCGTGGCATCTTTACCGCCGATCGGCTCGTCCACGTCTACCGCTACTTGCAGGAGGGGCGGCGGCCACGCGACCGTTATCTGCTCATCGCCGAGGCGCTCGGGTTGATCGGCCGGTGACCGAGGATGTCGCCCTGGTCGCCTGCGTGCACCGGCGGCGAGGGCGCAATGGTGCTCGCCGCGGAGCGTGCCGGCGTGCATGAGCCGCATCCGATAGGTACACCTGGTGAAGGGTTGAAGCCGAGAAGAGAGGTGCATCATGTCCACGAGCCGCTGGGATCCGTGGAGCGAGCTGCTCCCACTGCGAGAGATGATGGACCAGCTCTTCCGCGAGAGCATGATCCGGCCGCGACCGGCTGGGATGGTGAGCGGCATCGGGGTGCCGGTCGACATCGCCGAGACCGATGAGGCGTATCTGGTGATGGCGGTGATTCCGGGCGTGCGGCCGGAGGACGTCCAGATCCAGGTCTCCGGCGACACGCTTCAGCTCAGCGGCGAGGTGAAGGAGCCGGAGTTGGAGGGAACCTGGCTGGTGCGCGAGCGGCGCTACGGGTCCTTCCGGCGCGTCCTCACCATGCCCGGCCCGGTGCGAGCCGATGATGCCGAGGCGGAGTTCGTGAACGGTGTGCTCGTGGTCCGCCTGCCCAAGGCGACGGTGAGCCGCAGCCGCCAGATCCCGATCCGCTCGGTGAGCTGATCGGCAGGGATTGGGGCCGCGAGCTCGGGCTTACGACGCCGCGATCCGATCCTGCCCGCCGCTGATCTCGCTCGCAGCCTCCTCGCGCCAGACGCCGATCCGTCGATACTTGTCGTACCGGGCCTCGAGCAGGGCGCGGATGTCCTCAGAGGCCCAGCGCTCGAGCAGTTCCTGAAGATGTCGCTCGATCGCGTCGCCGGCGCGCTGGATGGCCAGCGCCGGCTCCTCGTGCGCCGGCACCGGCTCAGGCACGATCTCGTCCACGATGCCGAAGGCGTGCAGATCGGCCGCGGTGATGCGCATCGTCTCGGCCGCCTCCGGTGCGCGGGCGGCATCGCGCCAGAGGATGGAGGCGCAGGCTTCCGGCGAGGCAACGGCGTAGATCGCGTTCTCGAGCATCAAGATCCGGTCGGCGACTCCCAGCGCGAGGGCCCCGCCGCTGCCCCCCTCGCCGATCACGACGCTGACGATCGGCACTTCCAGCGTCGCCATCGCCGCCAGGTTCTCGGCGATCGCGAGTGCCTGGCCGCGCTCCTCCGACCCAATGCCGGGGTCGGCGGCCGGCGTGTCGATGAAGGTCAGCAGGGGAAGCTGGAAGCGTTCGGCCAGGCGCATCAGCCGGAGGGCTTTGCGATATCCCTCCGGGCGTGGCATACCGAAGTTCCGGCGCAGGTTGTCGCGGGTAGAACTCCCCTTCTGGTGGCCGATGGCGACGACGGAGCGGCCCCGGAAACGACCGAGGCCGCCGACGATCGCCGGGTCGTCACCGAAGTGACGGTCGCCGTGCAGCTCGACGAAGTCGTCCAGCAGATCGGTAAGGTAATCGAGCGTGTGCGGGCGGGCGGGATGGCGCGCGAGCTCGACGCGCTCCCAGGCAGTCCGCTGGGCCATCAACGCATGACTCCTCCGCGGGCCGTCTCGTGTTCGCGGGCGGCTGCAGCGAGCGGCGAGCCCTGGAGCAGCGCGAGCACCTGTGCCACCCGGTCGGGCAGCTCGCGGCGCGGCACGATCGCGTCGATCATACCGTGCTCGAGAAGGAACTCGGCGCTCTGGAACCCGTCCGGTAACTTCTGGTGGGTGATCTGCTCGATGACGCGCGGCCCAGCGAAGCCGATCATCGCGCCGGGCTCAGCCAGGATGACGTCGGCCGTCGTTGCGTAGCTCGCCGTGACGCCGCCGTAGCAGGGATCGACCAGGATCGCGACGTGCGGCAGGCGCGCCTTCGCCAGGCGAGCGAAGGCCGCCGTGGTCTTAGCCATCTGCATCAGCGAGAGAACGCCTTCGTGCATCCGCGCGCCGCCGGAGCAGGAAAC
The DNA here is from genome assembly GCA_002898875.1 of bacterium HR26. Lineage (GTDB taxonomy): Bacteria > Chloroflexota > Chloroflexia > Thermomicrobiales > Thermomicrobiaceae > Thermalbibacter. The sequence continues at coordinate 8,497 of BEIC01000019.1, read as the reverse complement.
GGTGACGACCGGCAACGCGTGCTCGATCGCCCGCTCGGCCAGACGCGCCAGCTTCTCCCCGAAGACAGACCCCATACTGGCGCCGAGGAAGCCGAACTCAGCTACCGCCAGCGCGACCGGGCTACCTCGAATGGTCGCGCGGCCGCTGATCAGCGCCTCACGCTCGCCGACGGCCGAACTGGTGCGCTCCGCCTTGGCTGCGTACGACTCTCCCATGGCGACGAAGCCCAATGGATCCGCCGCGGCCAGCCCAGCATCCCACTCGGTGAACGAGCCGGGATCGACCAGCGCCGCGATGCGCTGGCGGGCGGTCAGGCGAGCGTGGTGGCCGCAGTGCGGACAAACCCGGAGCAGCCGCTCGAACTCCCGGGTATAGACCATCTCGCGGCAGCGCGGGCACTTCACCCAGAGCCCGTCGGGGACGACAGGCCCCTCTGCGGGCAATGGGTCGCTGGGTGATCTCCGGCGAAAATGCTGGCGCATCGTCACCATCCTCGCCGCTCATCATGGCTCGCCAGACGCTATCATACATGCATGTATGGTCAAGCGGCAGGCTGACACCCGCGAACAGCGGCGACAGAGCTCAGCCCGAGCCGGCGGAGGGAGCGGAGAGGGGGCCCGGCATGAACGACGTCGCGGTCATGATCCTCGCGGGAGGCCAAGGCGAGCGGCTGAGCATCCTCTCACGGCAGCGGGCCAAGCCGGCGGTGCCGTTCGCCGGAAAGTACCGGATCATCGACTTCGCCCTGAGCAACTGTGTCAATTCCGGCCTCTTCGACGTGGCCGTCCTGACCCAGTATCGTCCCCATTCGCTCAACGAGCACATCGGCCACGGTCGTCCCTGGGATCTAGATCGAGAGCGCAACGGTGGCGTGCTGATCCTCCAGCCATACCTCGGCCGCGGACACTCCGGCTGGTACCGGGGCACGGCCGATGCAGTGTACCACAACCTCTTCTACGTTACCCGCCGCAACTACTCCGATGTGCTCATCCTGGCCGGGGATCATGTGTATGCGATGGATTATCGCCCGATGATCGAGCTGCATCGACGGAAGTGTGCCGATGTCACCGTCGCGGTGCAGCCGGTTCGCTGGGAGGAGGCCAGCCGCTTCGGCGTCCTGTTCGTGAACGACGACGAGTGGGTCACGGACTTCGAGGAGAAGCCGGCTCAACCGCGCAGCAACCTGGCCTCGATGGGGATCTATCTCTTCCGGCGCGACGTGCTCCTTGACCTCTTCTCGAATCGCTCGCCCGATGCCCCTGAGATGATCGACTTCGGCAAGGATGTCATCCCGTTCCTGATTCCGACCGGCAAGGTGCTGGCGTATCGATTCGAGGGCTACTGGCAGGATGTCGGCACGATCCAATCGTACTGGGAGGCCAACATGGCCTTGCTGGAGGACGTGCCGGCGTTGAACCTCTACGATCCGAACTGGCGCATTCACACGCGCAGCGAAGAGCGGCCACCGGCCAAGATTATGGAGGGGTCGGTCGTTGCCCGTAGCCTCATCTCGAACGGCTGCATCATCATTCGCGCGCGCGTCGAGCACTCCGTGCTCTCCCCGGGCGTCGTTGTGCACGAGGGAGCGGTCGTTCGTGACTCCATCATCATGACCGATAGCGAGATCGGGCCGGGCGCGATTGTGGATCGCTGCATCATCGACAAGCACGTGAGGATCGGGGCTGGGAGCCGAGTGGGGTACGGGGATGACATGACGCCGAACTGGCTGGAGCCGACCCGGCTCAACGCTGGAATCACCATCGTCGGGCGCAACGCGGTGGTGCCGCCTGGGGTGACCATCGGCCGCAACGTCCTGATCGGCACCGACGTGACCGAAGCCGACTTCACCTCAGCCGTCATCCCGAGCGGCGAGACGGTCAACCCGATGGTTGCAGTGCTCTGGTCTTGAAGGGAGCAGCGTTTCCGCGCACGCTGAGCGAGATTGGATACGCCGTGCAGACTGGCCTGTGCTCGCAGCGACGCGGGCAATCCACAAGCCCGCTCGTCCTCTTCGCGTCGGTTGAGGTCGCCCCGTTCTCCAAGGTCGGCGGTCTCGGTGACGTAGCCGGGTCGTTGCCCGTGGCGCTCGCTGGCACTGGCGTCAAGATCGTCGTGGTTACACCCTGGCACGGAGAGCTCGACGCGCGCGCCGGCGTGGTGGAGCGGACCGGATTCAGCGTGACCGTACCGGGATTAGCCGGCCCAGAGACATTCCAGGTCTGGCGTGCCGAGCTGGGAAATGGCGTGCCGGTGCTGTTCCTGGCGAATCCGAACCTCTTCGGCGCGCCGTTCGTTTACTTAGAAGAGCGTGACCGTGAACGGTTTACAGCCTTTTCTCGAGCGGTGGTCGAATTGATGCCTGTGCTGTCGGCTGACGTGCTGCACGCGAACGACTGGCATACCTGTCCGGCGTTGATCTGGCACAGGCAGTTGCGCTATCGCTCCCGTGCGCTGTATCGCCAGCGAAGCGTGCTGACGATCCACAACCTGGCGCACCAGGGGATCACCGGTGCAGGCTATGCCAGAGCGTTAGGGTTGGAGGTGGATGAGTTTCTCGAAGAGGAGCGAGCGCGCTACCCGAACACGATCAATCTGCTGGCGCGCGGAATTCTGGCCGCTGATGCCATCACCACCGTCAGCCCGCGCTATGCCGAGGAGATCCAGACGCCGGCCTTCGGCGAGGGGCTCGACCGGCTCTTGCGCCAGCGATCCGACCGTCTGTTCGGTATCCTGAATGGGATCGATACCGTGTGGTACAATCCGGCGACCGACCCGGCGCTGCCGGGTCATTACTCGGCAGACGAGCGAGGCGGGAAAGCGCTCTGCAAGGCTGCGCTCCAGCGTGAGCTCGGCCTCGTAGAGGCCGCCGAGCGGCCGCTCGTCGGTATAGTCTCGCGGCTCGACCGGCAGAAAGGCATCGACCTGGTGATCGCCGCTGTCGAGGGGTTGATTGATCTAGGGGTACAACTGGTCGTCCTCGGAACCGGTGAGGCGGGACTCGAGAAGCAGCTTGCAGAAGTGAGCCGCCGGTTTCCACAGGCGGTGGCGAGCGTGCTACGCTTCGATCCGCTGCTCGCCCGCCGGATCTATGCCGGGAGCGACATCTTCCTGATGCCGTCCCGGTTCGAGCCGTGTGGGATCGGCCAGCTCATCGCCCTCCGCTACGGCTCGGTGCCAGTCGTGTACCAGACGGGTGGGCTGGCGGACACCGTTCAGGAATGGGACCCATCGACCGAAACCGGTAATGGGTTCCTGTTCGCCGACCACACGGCCGAGGCGCTCCTGGCGGCAGTGCGACGCGCGGTCGGCGTCTACCGGAGGCTGACTGAGTGGGAGCGGCTGGTGGCCAACGCGATGCGGTCGGATGTCTCGTGGGCGCGGTCTGCGCTCGAGTATGTGCGGGTGTATGAGGTGATCCTGGGGATGGCGACAGGCGAATGGGCGCCTTCGCCACCCGCGGGGCACTGAGAGGGATCAGGGCTTTCCATATGGAGAAGATGAGCGGTAGGACAGGTCAGGTAGCTCAGCGCTCGGTCCTCTCCCTGCCTGACCTGGTGGCGGAGCTGGAGACTGAGGAGCAGGACTGTTTTAAGCGACTCTTCACGGTTGACACGACGGTCGGCGAGCTCGTACTCCCGCTGCACATGGTGAGCTGGGTCGAGCGCTACTTCGGGTCGGCCGAGGCGGTGGCCCGGCAGAAGGTTGTCAAGGTCACCGATCGCTGGACGCTCGATGCCACGCTCTTCAATGAGCTGCGCGCCCGGAGGCCACTCGAAGCCCGCATCCCAGCGGAGCTGGCCGATGAGCTGGCGAAGACGGCGCCAGACCCCTTCTGCGAGCCCGAGCTGAATACGCCGGAGGATCCCTTCGGGCGCATCCGCGGCCGTCGAACGCTGACCGCGAGCAACATCGCGAAGTACGATGGGCTACACGGCGTCATCATCTTCGAGGAGCACGACCCGCTCGCCTTCGATGAAGAGCTCGTCCTCGACGCGCTCGAGGTCGCCGAAGCATGGTTCGCGCGTGCGCACGCCTGCGACCCGGACGCGATCTACCCACTGTTCATGTGGAACTGCCTGTGGCGGAGCGGGGCCTCGATCCCCCACGGCCACGCGCAGGTTAGCCTCACGAGGGGGCTGCACTACGGCAAGGTCGAGCGGCAGCGACGGGCGGCCGAGGCATACCGTCGCGAGCACGGGCGAAGCTACTTCGATGACTGGTACCGCGTCCACGAGGCGCTGGGGCTGGGCCGGCAGACGAACGGCGTTCGTGTCATGGCCAGCCTGGTGCCGCTCAAAGAGAAGGAGATCGTGCTGCTCGCTCCGTCATCCGGCCCGGAGCTTGGGCGTGCGGTCTACCAGGTGCTGCGCTGCTTGGTCGATGACTTGAATGTCGTGTCTTTCAACCTCGTGATCTGGATGCCGCCGCTTGCCCCGACGGCTGAAGACTGGAGCGACGTGCCGACAATCGTGCGCGTCGTCGACCGTGGGGACCCGCTCGCGCGCACCTCGGACTTCGGCGCCATGGAGCTGTATGCCGCCAGCGTGGTGGCCAGCGACCCGTTCCGCGTCGCCGAGACGCTGTGGCGATGCCTTGACCAGGAAGGTGTACTGTAACCGCTGGGGGAGCATCCTGCCCCGTGGTCATCTCCCCGGTTGCCCGGGGGCAGCCGGTGAGTCGCGCTCACTGGCCGGTCTCGCCTTCGTGTGCTGTAGCCGGCTCGAAGCGGCTGCTGAGTGCCAGCGCGACGGCGACCACGAGGATCAACCCGCCGTTGATCGCGAGCTCCCAGAGTGCACGCTCGAAGAGTTCTGGTGGCAGCTCGCTGTTGACCAGCGCCATCTGGGCTCCTAGAACCAGGATACGCCGGGTCGCGGAGATGCCGGCGATGACGAGGAAGGGCCTGATCGTCAACCGTCGCGCGTCCAGATAGCCGACGATCGTCCGCAGGATCTCGAGGATGATCACGACCAGGAGCAGCTCGTTGATCACGGTGATGATCGCGGTGGGCACGCCCTCGCGCACGAGGGTCACCGGGACGATGACGATGATGTATGCCAGGGCTACGAGCCCCGTGAGCAGGAAGCCGATTCCGACCGCTGCATACGCGGCGATCTCGGCGCGGCTCATGAAGCGGCTTAGCGCCGGCTGCGGCGACTCCCTGACTTCGGTACCGACTCGATTCATAATCCGCACATCCCTCGCTTCTCCGCTCGCCTTCGCTCCCTTGTGCTCTCGTGTGCCACGCCGATCGCTCCGATGGGGCAGGAGAGCTCGGGGCCTCGTGCGGGTATGCTGCTCCGCCCATTGTAGCAGGAGTTTTGCTCGGATCAGCGCGCTCGGGGCTCCGCAATGGCGGGAATGGTCTCGAGCGCTAAGCATGCCCGAATGTTGAACACAGGGCAGTGCGGCTAGCCGGTTGAGGCGTTCAACCGGCAAACGAGAGCCGAATTCCGCTCCGGATGCGTATACTTGACAGGTACACCTGCGGCACCTAGAATGGCGCCGATTGGACCCGCAGGCATCGTCGGGTGTGGGTTTTGCTGAATGGTCCAGGGTTCACTAAGGAGGGAAGCGCGGTCGATTGCAGGAGAGGTGCGCCTACGGTTCGGACAGTCCTGGTGGGGATACGAGTCGAGGAGGAGAGGCACGATGGATCGCTTCGAAGAGCTTCAGCAGGCAGTTCTGAGCGGTTCCCTCAGCAGGCGTGACGTGCTCAAACGAGCGGCGGCTCTGGGCTTGAGCGCGCCGGCGATCGCCGCGCTGCTGGCTGCGTGCGCTGGCGAGGAAGCAACCCCGACGCAGGCACCGGCGGGAGCCACCCCAGCTCCGGGTGCTTCGCCCGCCGCGACGCCGACCGGAGCGGCAGAGGCGACTCCGACCGAAGCCGCTGCCGGGCAGCGTGGACAGGGCGGGTTGCTCCGGCTGCTGTGGTGGCAGGCACCGACCATCCTCAACGGGCACCTGGCCCAGGGAACCAAGGACTTCGACGCGTCCCGCCCGGTGCTGGAGCCGCTGGCTGACATCGACAAGGATGGCAACCTCGTGCCGATCCTGGCCGAGGAGATCCCGAGCCTGGACAACGGCGGGTTAGCTGAAGACGGCAGCAGTGTCACCTGGAAGCTCAAGCAGGGCGTGGTCTGGTCGGACGGCACACCGTTCACGGCCAAGGATGTCGTCTTCACGTGGCAGTACGTGACCGATGAGAAGACGACGGCCACCACCGCCGGCAACTACATGAACATCCAGTCAGTCGAGGCCGTGGATGACTACACGGTCAAGGTCACCTTCAAGGAGCCGACTGCTGCCTGGATGGGGGCGTTCGTCGGCCCCTACGGCTACATCGTGCCGGAGCACGTGCTCAAGGACTACGTGGGTGAGCAGGCCCGCAACGCGCCCTTCAACCTCAATCCGATCGGCACGGGGCCGTTCAAGGTGCGCGAGTTCAGGCCCGGCGATGTCGTGCTCTACGAGATGAACGAGAACTACCGGGAGCCAGACAAGCCCTTCTTCTCGGAGGTCGAACTGAAGGGTGGAGGCGACGCCACCAGCGCGGCTCGCGCGGCGATCCAGACCGGTGAGGTCGATTTCGCCTGGAACCTGCAGGTCGAGGCACAGGTGCTCAAGCAGCTCGAGGAGACTGGTGTCGGGCAGTTGGGCATCACCCCCGGCGTGAACGTCGAGCGTATCCTGATCAATATGACGGACCCGCGCACCGAGGTTGACGGGGAGCGCTCGAAGCTGGGCGTGCCGCACCCCTGGCAGTCCGATCTCAAGGTGCGCCAGGCCTACGCACTGCTCTGCCGGCGAGACCAGATCGCCGATCAGCTCTACGGGCCGGCGGGTAAGGCGACGAGTAATATTCTGGTGGCGCCGGAGCGGTTCGTCTCACCGAATACCAAGTGGGAGTTTAACCCGGATCGGGCTGCGCAGCTCCTGGACGAGGCCGGCTGGACGCTCGGGCCGGACGGCGTGCGCCAGAAGGACGGGGTGCGGATGGAGATCGTCTACTCGACGACCATCAACCCGGTCCGGCAGAAGACCCAGGAGATCGTCAAGGCCGAGTTCGAGAAGGTCGGCATCAAAGTCGAGCTCAAGTCGGTCGAGGCCAGCGTGTTCTTCTCCTCGGATGCCGGAAACCCCGACACGGCCGCTCACTTCTACGTCGACATCGAGATGTTCACCAACGGGCCGACGCTCACCTATCCGATCGACTACATGATCTCCTGGTGGGGTGATGAGTCGAACATCGCGCAGAAGGCCAACAACTGGGGCGGCAACAACTACGAGCGCTGGCAGAACGAGGAGTACGACCGGCTCTTCGAGCAGGCGCGCACCGAGCTCGACCCGGACAAGCAGGTGGAGCTCTTCGTGCGGATGAACGACCTGGTGATCGAGAACGTGGTCGTCATCCCGCTGGTGCACCGCAACGACGTGCAGGGGTACGCCAAGAACCTCGAAGGGTTGGAGTTGTCCGGTTGGACTTCGAACCTTTGGAACATCGCGAACTGGAGGAGGTCAGGGTAGATTACCGGCGAGCGTGGGTGGGGCGGCCCTGGGCGCAGGGCCGCCCTCTGCGTTGCAGCCAGAGCCGAACCGGCCGAATCCGTTCAACTCGTCTGGCCGGTGCAGCCGTGATCGTGTAGCGTTAGAATACGACGATCCCCGAAGCGACAGGACACCCGAGCGGCGCGGAATCGTTCATATGCACGGGGGTAGGAGCGGAACTCGATGACACGGTACATCATCAGGCGCTTGCTGACCGCTATCCCAACGCTGGTCGCCATCAGCATGGTCATCTTCACCATCCTCGCCCTGGCGCCTGGCGATCCGCTGGCCGAGTTCGCGGTGAACCCGTCGGTGCCGCCGGAGGTACGCCAGCGCATCCGCAAGAGCATGGGGCTGGACGATCCTATTCCAGTGCGCTACACGAAGTGGTTCACCTCCATGCTGCGCGGCGATTTCGGCTACTCCTTCCGCAGCCGCTCTCCAGTCAGCGATCTGATGCTCCAGCGCTTGCCGACGACGCTCTACGTCATCGGCACTGCCTATCTCATCTCTGTGCTGGTGGCTATTCCGATCGGAGTGATCTCAGCCATCCGGCAGTACTCCGTCTTCGACAACGTCGCCACGACCTTAGCCTTCATCGGATTCTCCCTACCGACCTTTTTCACCGGCTTGCTCTTCATCCTGCTCTTTAGCGTCAAGCTGGGCTGGTTCCCGATGATCTACCGGGCGACGATCGATGAGCCAGGGCTTCGGGGGCTCTGGTTGAAGATCGAGCAGGCCATCATGCCGATTACCGTACTCGCGCTCTTCCAGACCGCGGCGCTCACGCGCTACACGCGTGCCTCGATGCTCGAGACGATCCATCAGGACTACGTGCGAACAGCGCGCGCCAAGGGCTTGAGCGAGCTGACGGTGATCGGCCGCCATGCGCTCCGCAACGCCTTGATCCCGGTGGTGACGATCATCGCGCTGAGTATCCCCGGGATC
>BEIC01000018.1 GCA_002898875.1 bacterium HR26 | reverse complement strand
GCCGGAATTGACGAAAAGAGAGTGACCGATGAACTGGAATCCCTTGCTCGCCGACTTAATAGTGGAGAGCTATCTCGCTGAGCGACGCGAGCGCGCAGCACGAGCGCAATTGTTGCGCTCTGCACGAGCGAATAATAACCATTTGCCGCCACAGCGGGATGCTCGTCACCTGGGCCGGTTGCGGGGCAGCTTGAGCGCAGCGCTCGCGTTGCTCGGTAACTGGGTCGCCGGCCAGCGGTTCTTGTCCGGGCCGGCTACGGAGACCTCGTGCTCCTGCTGCTCGACGTGCTGAGCTCAGCACACCTCGAGGACACCACGCGCCCGGCCGGTTGAGTCGGCCGGGCCGTGCCTGCTTCTCCGCTGCCGGGAAGACGGCTGGCGCCTCACGCTCGAGGGCGAGCTGCTGCGACCTGCCAGGGGGCGACGAAGCCCAGGTAACCGGTGAGCAGGGCGCTGACGAGGTGCAAGATCGTATCCGAGGCGTTGATCGCCAGCAGGTTCGCGAACGCTGGGACGAAGCCACCGACGAAGAGCAGCAGGAAGGCCACCACCGGCACGCGGTCTATCGTGTAGACGTAGTCCTCTGCCTGGCCGCCGACCAGAATCTGGGGCTCGATCCGGCGATCGAGGCCATCGGCATGCTAGTTGCGCTCGAGCACGAGCGGCGCGGGCCGGACGCAGTACGATGTTTCCGCTAAGCAGCTCGGCTATGGTATCTGCCCAGAGGCACCGGTTGGGTCTGTTCGCTACATCGAGGTCGAGGCGCGGTTCCGCACTGGACCAATCGCCCTCACCCCCAAAGAGTGGCTGATGGCCCAACGGTTAGCCGCCGAGTACAGGCTCTACGTCGCCGACCAGGCAGCCACCGCTCCACAGCTCTACACGATCCAAGATCCGGCCGCACGGCTCGCGCCCCAAGGTGGTCAAGGTCGTCCGGTACGTGATCCGAGATTGGAAGGCCGGGGCTACGAGTTGACCGCTGTGCCAATTAGAGGTCGTGATGGACACTGTGTCGAGCCATATTGTGATGACGCCTGCAGTTGCGGGCGGCAAGCCGCGCATCGCCGGGCACCGGATCATCGTGCAGGACATCGTGGTCTGGCACGAGCGACTAGGCGTGAGCGCTGACGAGATTGCCAGCGAGTACGGCCTCTCATTGGCCGACGTGTACGCGGCGCTCGCCTACGACCACGACCACCGCGAGGAGATCGACCAGGCCATCAGGGCCGATGAAGCCCTCGTCGCCGAACTCCGTCGCGAGACCCCGTCCAAAGTGAGGGCCAAGCTCGGTGGCCGAGCAGCTTAGGTTCTTCTGGACGAGCATGTACCGCGGACGGTCGCTGAGGGGCTGCGCCGCCGCGGGATCGATTTTAATGCGTGCCGAGGAGGCCGGCATGTTGGAAGCGGCTGACCAAGAGCACTTGGCATTGGCACTGCGCGAGGGTCGTGTGGTCGTGACCCAGGACGCGGACTTCCTCCGTCTGCACGCGGCGGAACGAGCACACGCCTGATCCGTAGCCGGCTTGCGGCGCTTCCTGCCGTGCTAGCCGCACGGCAGGAAGCGAGGCCGCATGAGCTTCCGCCGGTTGACCTCTCGGCAGTCCCTGTCCGCCCCGAGAAGATAAACTCAGGCTTAGCGAGGGGACAATGCCAGCCGCATGGCTTCAGCCACCCGAGCTGGTGCGGGAGACCCGCACAGTCATCGGGGTGGCGACGCTGTACGTGATGCTATCCAGAGACGGAAGGAAGGTGGGCCGAGTGCCGAAGCCGGCGCGTCCGCTAGAACCGATGCCGGACGCACCACGACGGGAACCCCAGTCTTCCCGCCGGTGGATGAGCCTAGATAGCGAGGCATGACGAGGCCATACCAGGAAAGGAGATGACGGATGCGCCCCGTTCGCTTCGCTGTCATGCTCGCGCTCGTGCTGGGCCCGCTGGCCAGCCTGCTCACCCCGGCCGGCACCGCCCTTGCCGCCACCTGCGGCGACTTCCCCTCCCAGGCCGCCGCGCAGGCCGCCTACCGGGCCGACCCGGCCGGGCTCCGCGCCCTCGACCAGGACGGCGACGGCATCGCCTGCGAGCGCAACCCGGCCCCGTACGACTTCACGCCTGTCGGCCTACCTGCGCCCCAGCCACCCCCGGCCCCAGCCCCGGCTCCGGTACCAGGGGCCGACTGCACCGTCTTCCCCGAGACCGGGCACACCCTCTGCGGCGGCTTCCGCGCATACTGGGAGGAGTTTGGCGGCCTGGCCATCTTCGGCTACCCAATCACCGAGGAGTACACCGACCCAACGACTGGCTATGTGACTCAGTGGTTCGAGCGGGCCCGCTTCGAGTGGCACCCCGGCGCCTTCCCCGAGCGCTACGACGTGCTGCTCGGCCTCCTGGGCCGTGAGCTCACCCAGGGGCGGGAGGAGGCAGCACCCTTCCAGCCCGCCCAGCCGGTCGCAGGCTGCACCTACTTCCCGGAGACGCAGCACAACCTGTGTGGGGGCTTCCGGGCCTACTGGCAGACCTTCGGGGGCCTGGCCGTCTACGGCTTCCCGATCTCGGAGGAGTTCACCGAGATCAACCCGGACAGCGGCCAGACGTATGTGGTGCAGTACTTCGAGCGGCAGCGGTTCGAGTGGCACCCGGGAGAGTGGCCGGAGCGGTACGACGTCCTGCTCGGCCGGCTGGGCGCGCAGCTCCTGGGCCAGCAGCCCGCGCCGCCCCCGACGCCGGAGCCTACGCCCACGCCCACGCCGACTCCTACGCCGACGCCCACGCCCGCACCGGCGCCGACGCCATCCCCAACGCCCTCCCCTGGACCGGCGACCTCCTTCGGCGACGGGACCTTCCGCGTCGGCGTCGACATCGCGCCCGGCACCTATCGCAACAGCGACTCGTCGCAGGGCTGTTACTGGGAGCGGCTGAGCGGCTTCGGCGGCACGCTCGATGAGATCATCGCCAACAACTTCACCTACGCCCGCCAGGTCGTCACCATCAGCCCTTCGGACGCCGGCTTCTCATCCGAGGATTGTGGCCAGTGGTCGCAGGACCTCTCACCGATCACGCCGAGCCCCACCGCCCCGTTCAGCGACGGGATCTACATCGTTGGCCTGGACATCGCTCCCGGCCTGTGGCGGAACTCCGACTCCTCCGGCGGCTGCTACTGGGCACGGCTGAGCGGCTTCGGCGGCACGCTCGACGAGATCATCGCCAACGAGTTCAGCGAGAGCATCCAGACTGTCCGCATTGCTGCCACCGACCGGGGGTTCGAGACCGAGGGGTGCGGGGTCTGGACTCGGATCGGCGACTGAACGCCGGGCAGGTGACGCGGGGAGCATGATGGCTGTGTCGATGACGCGGCGGACGCGAGCGGGCACGGGTGGGAGAGGCTGCTGACGGCAGAGCGGCTCGCCCAGGTCTTACGGGGGCTGGGCGAGCCGCTCATAGTCCAGGTCGAGGCTGCGCGGCAGCTCCAGGAGGGGTGCCGTCGTTACCGGTTTCGCCACACTCAGACTTGAGACACTGCGGGAGGGTATCGATGCCCCTGATCTATGACGGCGGCCTGCCGCAATCCGAGCTGAGACCGGGGATCGGGTGCTCGTCACGACTAGCGGTAATGCGCTTGTGATACAAAAGATGGCATTCTTCCGCCTATCTCGCTGATTGGCGCGAGCGCGCTGCCCGGAGCCGATGGCTGCGCCTCGTAGAGGCCAATGATCACTCACCACTGCAACAGGATACACAGTACCTCGGCTGGCTGCGGCACGAGCTGGGTATGGTGCTCACGCGGCTCGACGGTTGGGTCGCCGGTCAGCGAACCTCGTGCGGGCTAGCTCTGGAGATCTCCTGCCCCTGCTGTCCATCGTGAGCAGGCGCGGATCGCTGGAAGAACACGCTTAAGCTGCTGCTATGCCGATCGTGCTACGGCTGAGTGCCGTGTTGAGGTGAAGGACTGAGCGTCTCCCAGTGGACCGGGAGCAGCGGTGCGGCCCTTAACGACAGGGCCACCCCCGCCGCGAGGGTCCTGTGCCTCCCCCCGGCAACTTGACGTATAATGGCACCGCTGCTCGCCTGCCGCTGCCCAGAACCCCTCGAACCCCGATCCCAAGCGCCATCACGGCCACCATTGGAAGGGAGCTTTGCTGCTATGGATCGTGGGACTGTTCAGAAGGTTACCCTGGCGTTCGGCGTCATCTACCTCATCGTCGGCATTGCCGGCTTTATCCCTGGGATCGCGCCTCCGGCGGATGAACCTGGCGAGCGGGTACTGCTTGGCCTCTTCGAGGTGAACGCACTGCACAACATCGCGCACCTCGTGCTGGGTGCGCTCCTGGTCATCGGTGGTCTGGCAGAGGGCTACGTCTATACCGTGAATCGCGTGCTGGCGGTAGTCTTCCTACTCCTCTTCATCGCCGGCTTCATCCCGGCATTCGCGAACCTTCTCGCGATCAACGCGGCGGACACGATCTTGCATCTCCTTAGCGCCTTGCTGACAGGCTACCTGGGCTTCATCGCTCCACGGCAAGTGGCACCCGCGCGTCCGCGAGCGTGAGCCACGCAACGCCTCAGGGCAGCGCAGAAGCAGGCGCGCCCGGCCGGTTCAACCGGCCGGGCGCACTGTGTCTCGTTGACGTCAAAGTTCGGCGGACGCTGATCCGCGTTCACTGCGAGCAACGGCCACAGTGCCCGCCGCCTTAGCTCGAGCATGTCCGGAAGTGGGTTGGACTCAGAGCGCGTGGCGGGCACGCCGCTCAGCGAGCGTCTCCTGGCGACGCTCCTCTTCACGCAGCCAACGGGCCAGCAGCGCGAGGATAGCGCCCATGTAGAGGAACCCGCCACCGACCCACATGATCAGCCCGGCGACCTGCTGATCAGTCAGCGCCGCCATGCCCCAGGGCATGGGCACGCCACTATAGAACGGGTAGATGACCCGGTCGGCTAGGGTAATGATGGCGCCAATGCTCATGCTAACCACCAGCGTCGCGAAGATCGCCGCGATGGCCCAGAGCGCCGGCAGCTTGTGATGGCGAGGCACCGGGTCGATGATCGGCCACCAGAAGAGCAGGGCGGTGACGAAGAAGCTCAGATGCTCCAGGTCGTGCACGGCGGGGCTGTAGAGTGCCGCTTCGTAGAAGCGAGGGAAGTGCCAGAAGACGAGCGCGGCGTTGGCCAGCAGCGTCACTGTCAGCGGCGCAGTCAGCACGGTCAGGGCAGTCCGAACCCACTGCGGTCGCAGCGCGACGCGCAGCACCGCTCCCAACCGCTCCGGCGGTAAGCCGCGGAGCACGAGCTGCACCGGTCTGCCGAGCAGGATCAGTGGAGCAGTTACCTGGATCAGCAACAGGTGCTGGAGCATGTGCATCGTGAGCAGCTCGTCATTGTACAGGTCGAGCGGCCCCATCAGCGCGAGCGCCGCTGAGGCCAACCCAGCATAGAAGGCAATCGGCTGCCAGGCCGGCGGCAGCGGTCTGCCACGCTGGCGCAGGTACCGCACAGCCGCGCCGTAGACAAGCCCCGCGCTTAGCAGGAGAACCAGTACCGGTGGATTCCAGCTCCAGGCAGCCCAGAATGGGCCGCTGGCGTTCCCGTGGAGAAGGGGTAACAGGCTCGCCATCTCGCCGTTCTGCCCTAGAGCCCCCGCGCCGCTCCGTGCAGTCCGTCACAAGCCTACCACAGGCATCAGTCGCCGCCAGGGTACGGAAGCTTCCTCAGAGCGATGAGCGGTATAGCGGTATACTTAGACGCGGCCATGCCGGTTTCCCGGCAGGCTACCTGAGAACACCTGTTGGAGGTCATCGGCGTCGATGTCGCCAGTCATGCCAGAGGAGTCTGAGCCTTCACCTCAGCTTTCCCCGGGCGCGACCGTCCCGGGCACTCACCCAGGAGATCGCTACATTCGCCTCGTTTCGGCAGCCGACCTGCCCCTCAAGCCCGCTGGTAAGAACGTGTACATCGCCGAGCCGACGCAGCCTGAGGGCCCGATCGGCCGAGCGTGGTACGCTATCAAGCGGCTGCTCATCGGCCGGCCACTGTCGACCGCTGAGGCAGCCCACGAGCGGCTCAGCAAGGTCAAGGCGCTCGCCGTCTTCTCCTCGGACGCGCTGTCGTCGACCGCCTACGCGACGGAGGAGATCCTGCGCGTCCTGATCCTGGCCGGGATGGCAGCCTATAGCTTCGTGTTGCCCATCGGCCTGGCCGTCGTCCTGCTGCTGGCGATCGTCGTGATCTCCTACCGGCAAACGATTCGCGCCTACCCGCACGGCGGTGGCACCTACATCGTCACCAAGGACAACCTCGGTTCCTATCCTGGCCTGGTTGCGGCGGCAGCACTGCTCACCGACTACGTGCTCACCGTCGCAGTCAGCACCTCGGCCGGAGTCGCCGCGGTCACTTCGGCCTTCGAGCAACTCCGGCCGCTGCGGGTCGAGCTGGCGGTCGCATCGATCACCCTGCTCACGATCGTGAACCTGCGCGGTGTGCGTGAGAGCGGCACGATCTTCGCCCTGCCCACCTACGCGTTCATTGCCAGCATGTTCGCGTTGCTCGGCATCGGGGTCGTGGCCTGGTTGGGCTGGGGTGTAACGCCTCACCCGGTCACAACTCATGTGCCCGAGCCGACACACGCGCTGACGCTGTTCCTGATCCTGCGAGCGTTCTCCTCGGGGAGCGCGGCGCTCACCGGTGTGGAGGCAGTTGCGGACGGCGTACCCGCCTTCAAGCCGCCGGAGGCGCAGAACGCCCGGACGACGCTTGCCTGGATGGGCCTGATCCTCGGCAGCCTCTTCTTCGGCATTACCCTTCTCGCCTATCACTTCCGCCTCGTGCCGACGGAGGAGGAGACGCTCGTCTCCCAGCTCGCGCGCACCCTGGTGGACGGCTCGCCCTTCTACTACGTCGTCCAGGCGGCAACGGCCAGCATTCTCTTCCTGGCAGCCAATACCGCCTTCGCCGACTTCCCGCGGCTGGCCTACTTCCTGGCGCGTGACCGCTTCCTGCCCCACCAGTTCCGCTTCCAGGGCGACCGCCTGGCTTTCTCCGCCGGGATCTTGGTGCTCGGGGCCGTGACCAGCCTGCTGGTCATCGCTCGCGGCGCGAGCGTCTCGGCGCTGATCCCGCTCTACGCGGTCGGCGTCTTCCTCGCCTTCACCATGTCGCAGTCCAGCATGGTCGTACACTGGTGGCGGCTCGGCGAGGGGAGACGGCCATGGACGAGCCTGGCGATCAACGGGCTCGGCGCGGCAACCACTGCCGTCGTCACGCTCGTGATCGCCACCACCAAGTTCGTTCACGGCGCCTGGATCGTGATCTTGCTGATTCCGCTTCTGGTCGGGATGATGCTCGCCATCAACCGGCACTACCGGCACGTCGCCGACCAGCTCCGGCTCAGCCCGGTCGAGATCCGCCGTCGACGGCGGCCGGTGCCCAGAAACGTCGCGGCGGTCGTGCCGATCGCCTCGCTCAACCGCGCGTCCTTCCGCGCCCTCGAATACGCGCGTTCTATCGCTCGCGACGTAACGGCGGTTCACGTCTCAGTTGAGCCTGAGAAGGATGAGATCCTCCGTCAGCGCTGGCAGGAGGCGAAACTGGACGTACCGCTGGTCATCGTGGAGTCGCCCTACCGCGAGCTCATCGGTCCGTTAGTGGCGATCATCGAGAAACTCCACCTCGAGAAGGGATGCCCATACATTACCGTTGTGATTCCGGAGTTCGTGCCAGCGCACTGGTGGGAGCGCTTGCTGCATACGCAAACCGCCTGGCGCCTGAAACGAGCACTAGCCCACGTCCCGGATCTGGCGGTGACCGGGGTTCCCTACCACCTGGAGGAGTGACGGACCACGATCAGCCGCTCGGCTCGCCGTGGGGGCGAGCAAGCAATACCGGGGTGCTCGCCGCGTGGAGCACCTGCTCGACCGTCGAGCCCATCAGCACCGCGCGCAAGCCACCCCGCCCGTGCGTGGTCATGGCGATCAGGTCGGCTTCGACCTCCCCGGCTGCCGCAACGATCGCTTCCGGTGGCTTGCCCTGGCGAACAGCCGTCTCCACGGTGAATCCACGCTCCTTCAACCGTGCGGCGACGTCCGCAAGGTAGGCATCAGGTTGGAGATCTCGCTCGCCGAGACGGTCGCGAGCCCCTGGCTCCGGCACATAGAGCAAGATAATGTGAAGGCCCTTGAATCCCGCAACCGCGACCGCGTCGAGCGCACGCTCGGCCAGCGGCGACCCGTCGAGCGGGACAAGCGCCCGCCTGACCTCGACGACCGGCGTGACAGCTGCCGGCACGCGTTGCCCAATGATGAGTACTGGGCAGTCGAGAGACGAGACGACCCGCATGGCAATCGAGCCGAGGACCAGCCGGCTCAGGCCGGTGCGCAGGTGGCTGGCCATCGTCACCAGCGGCTCGTTGACCTGGCCGGCAATCCGAACGATGGCTGAAGCCGGATCTCCCTCATCGACTTCGAGTGAGACGACGCGACCCTCGAAGGTGCGTGCGACCTCTTCGAGATAGGTCCGGCACTCCGCCCGCCAGTCATCGAGGAGTTGGCGCAGCAGAGCCTTATCGGCCATGGCAAGGAGCCCCGAAGGAATGTCCAGCGCGGTCAGCAGAACGACTTCGGCGGCAAGCTGTCTCGCCAGCCCACGCGCCCAAGGCAGCGCGCGTTCGCTGACTCCATGGGGATCAGCCTTCGTGCGGTCGCAGAGCAGCGGCACGATGATCGTCGGCATTGTGACACCTCTTCATCCCCCAGGCTATCGTGCCGAAAATCCGACATCCGATAGCTATGCAGCCGCCAGTCTCCATCCAGGCATCTCACGATCCCGTCTCGCTGGTCGGGGCAGACGGTCGCTCGCGTGCCGCCGCGGTCGCCTCGGCCACCGGCCGGACGACCCCGCGACGCTCGGCGACGATGAGCGAGGCGACGATGGTGATCAGAAGCGTCGTGATCACGACACCAAGAGAGAGCACAGTCGGAACCTTGTAGAAGTCGGCGATCAACATCTTGACGCCGATGAACGTCAGGATGACCGCCAGACCCAATCGCAGGTACACCAGCCGCTGTACCAGATTGGCCAGGAGGAAATACATCGAGCGTAGCCCGAGAATGGCGAAGACGTTCGAGGTAAAGACGATGAACGGATCTTGGGTCACCGCGAAGATCGCCGGGATCGAGTCGACTGCGAACGCCAAGTCGGTCAGCTCGACCAGCACGAGCACCACCAGGAGCGGCGTCGCAAAGAGCCGCCCACCCTCCCGGACCAGGAAGTGCTCACCCCGATATTGCGGCACGATCGGCGCGAAGCGCGAGACCAGCCGGATCGCGATGTTGTTCTCGACATCGACTTCCTTCTCTTCGCGCTCCAGCGCCATCCGGATGCCGGTGAAGACCAGGAAAGCACCGAAGAGGTAGAGGATCCAGTGGAACTGGTGGATAAGCCACGCGCCGCCGAGGATCATCGCAGCGCGCATCACCAGCGCGCCGAGGATGCCGTAGAAGAGCACCCGGTGCTGGTAGGCCGCCGGCACGGCGAAGGCGGTAAAGATCAGCACGAAGACGAACATGTTGTCGGCCGAGAGCGAGAGCTCGATGAGGTAGCCGGTGAAGAACTGGAGCCCCAGTTCAGATCCTCTCACGAGCCACACGCCAACCCCGAAGAGGAGCGACAGCGTCACCCAGACCGACACCCAGATGCCGGCTTCCTTCATGCTGACCGCATGGGCGCGGCGGTGGAAGATCCCGAGATCGATTGCGAGCAGGACAAGGATGAATGCGACGAAGAGGATCCAAACCCACAACGGAACCGTCATCCGACTCCTCCTGGCCAAGGCTCGCCAACGACAACGGCGAGCCGCTACGTCACGCAGGTGCCGTAGTGGTCTCGCCTGTCTGAGAGCCCCGACCAGCCGAGGAACCGCACGGCCCCCGTGTTGACGACTGGCCGGACCGGCGGGCCTATTGACCCAACCGGTAGGCTACTCCCCACCCGGGCTCAGTATGCTCGAGCCGATATTCGATTGCAAGCGAATTTCACTTCTAGGTCCGATCGCTGCCATCCCCCGGCGGCTGGCTTTCCCGCCCCGGAGGCCGTAAGCCCCGTACCCGCTACAATTGGCAGGGCGGGATCGGGCTATCGCATCGTACCGAGGAGCCTGCAAGAGCGATCACTATGAAGCTCGCCTTCACGAAGTCCATCCGTGATCTGACGCGCCGCCCGCTCCGGACCTTGCTCACCGTCAGCGGGATCGTCCTCGGCGTGGCTGCGCTCGTCTCGATCAGCGCAACTGGGTACAACCTCGCAGAAGCGCAGCGCGCGACCTATGCCTCCACGTCGCAGCCTGACATTACCGCGTTCGTCGCCCAAGCATCGCCGTCTCTCCTGAACGTGATCGAGCGGCGCGACAACGTGGCAGCAGTCGATAGCCGGGCCATCCAGTACACGCGAGCCAGCAGCGGCAGGGGCTGGGTCAGCACGAAGCTTATCGGGATCGAAGACTTTCACGCCATCCGGCTCGACGTGCCGGCGCTCGTGGAGGGACGCTGGCCCGGACGCGGCGAGGTCGCCTTCGACGTCACCGCTCGCAAGCTCTTGGGCGTCGAGGTCGGCGATATCGTCGCGCTCCAGCCCACGGCAGCGGACCCGACCAATTACGCCCGCGTCAGCGGATTCGCCCGCGCCCCGGCGACGCTCGACGCCTCCATCGGGCACCAGGCGCTCGCCTTCGCCCCGGCAGTCGACGTTCGCCGCTTGATCCGGTCACCCTACGACAACGCCGTGCTCATCAAGACGACCGACCCAGGGCTCGCCAGCGCGACCGCGAATGAGCTCGAGCGCTTTCTGGCTCGCCGAGGCATTGCGAGCAGCGGGTGGACTGTCCGCGACCCCGTGGCGTTCGTCGGAAGCCGGGAGCTGACCACGTTGCTCGTGCTTCTCAAGGCTTTCTCGGTGCTTGGCATCGTGATCAGTACCTTCCTGGTCGCCAACACGATGGCAGCCATCATGATCGAGGAGCGGCGACAGATCGGCATGCTGAAGGCGCTCGGCGCCGAGCGCCGCGATATCCTGCTGGTGTACCTTCCAGTGGCGCTGGCATTCGGGGTGCTCGGCGCAGCAGGCGGGCTGGCTCTCGGCGTGCTCGGGGGCCAGGCGATCACTGGCTATCTCGCCGGGCTTACCGGGCTTGTGCTGCCGCCGTTCTCCGTCCGCTGGATCGATATCGTCCTCGCTCTCGCCAGCGGGCTGCTGGTGAGCCTAGGCGCGGCGCTGTTGCCGACCTTGGGGGCAATCCGGTTACCCGCGGCGCGATTGCTCAGCAACCCGGGCATCGTCGCCGATGCGCAGCGCGGCCTCCTGCACCGGGTGGGATCACGCGCATCGGGCCGGAGCTTGCTCGCCCTGCTCGGGTGGCGCAACCTTCCCAGGCGCCCGGCGCGGACCTGGATCACCGCCAGCGTCGTGGCCATCGCGGTGGCCGCCTTCGTGGCAAGCCAGGCCGTCACCCAATCAGTCAGCCTCACCGTGGACCAGCTCTACGCACGCTACCAGGCCGATGGCTGGGTCCTGTTCAACCGGCCGGCACACCCCGCCCTCGCGCGCGAGCTCGAGGCCACCCCAAGCGTCGTCGCGGCCGAGCCCTGGGCACGGGTTGCAGGAGCGATCGGCAGTGTACGAACCGATGTCTGGGGAATACCTGCCGATAGCCAGATCTACACGCCGCACCTGGTCGCCGGCCACTGGTTAGAGCCCGACCGGCCGGTACCGGCCGTGCTGACCAGGAACCTCGCCGAGCGAGCCGGCATCCAGGTCGGCAGCGTTCGCCGCCTGGACATCGGCGAGCGCGCGGTTCTGGTCAAAGTGGTCGGCATCGTCGACGACGAGAGTACCTACCTCGGTGCCACGACGACCGGTAAGGTCTTCCTGCGCTTCGAGGACTTGCAGCGTCTCCGCGGGCAGGACGGGCGAGCATCGCTGTTCGGCCTCCAGCTTCGCGACGGCACGCCACCGGCCGTCGATCGCGCCTTGGCCCAGCTCGAGCAGCGCTACCGCGCGTTCCGACCGCTGACGCTTGCCTTCTACCAGGATCAGCAGGTCGCCCGTCAGGTCATCGCCATCTTAACCCTGCTCCTCCGCAGCGTGGTCGTCATCGTGGCGCTGGTCGGTCTCTTCGGGATCGCCAACACGCTGCTGCTCAACCTGGCCGAGCGGCGGCGAGAATTCGGCATCTTCCGCGCGCTCGGTGCTGCCGCCGGGCAAGTCTTCGCCGTCGTACTGAACGAAGGCATGGGACTGGTCGCCATCGGCTACCTCGCCGGGCTGGCCGTCGGCTACCCGCTGGCCCGCTACCTGGTCGACCTTACCGGCGAGCAGCTCTTCCGGCTCTCCTTCGCGCTCTCCCCGAGCACGTTGATCCTGGCCCTCGTGCTGGCGCTGCTCGCGACCGCGGTGGGGAGCAGCGTGCCGGGCCTGCTAGCAGCGCGGCTACGTCCCATCGAGGTGCTGCGCTATGAATAGGCGCCGGCTCGCGCTCGCCGTGCTTGGCGTCCTCTTCCTCGCAGCATTGGTCCTGATCATGAGCTTCCAGCGGCGCGGCCAACCGGAGACCTGGGCCGTACAGCGAGGCAACATCGAAGGCACGATCGAGGTGAGCGGTCGAGTCGCTCCGGCCAATCCGGTCTCTGCGCGCAGCGCCGTGGAGAGCCGGATCCAGACCGTAGCGGTCGCGGTCGGAGATCACGTCCAGGCGGGTGATATCCTAGTTACCCTCGACCCCGCCCCCCTGGAGGCACGGCTGCGGCAGGCGGAGTCGCAGCTCCTGGCTGCGGAGCTCGCAGTTGCCGCACTGGAGCGAGCCGGCGAGCAAGCATCGCTCGAGGACCGCCTAGCTGCCGAGCAGCGGCTGCGCGAGGCCGAGGCAGCCTACCAGGAGGCGCAGCGGGCACTCGCGGACACATTCGTTCTGGCGCCGATCGACGGCGTGGTCCTGGAAATCCCGGTGACGAGCGGCGTGCCAGTCGGCGCCGGCACGGTGGTCGCGCAGCTCGCCGACCTTCGTGATCTGGGAGTCAGCGTCGGCTTCGACGAGGTCGACCTGGGCTATATCCATCCGGGCGACCCCGTGACCGTGACCGTCGACGCCTTCCCCGGTGAGGAGATCCCCGGCCGGGTGGCGACGCTCGCGGCGGTGGCTCAGCAGACGGCTGGAGTGACCAGCTTCCCGGCCTTCATCACTCTCGACGCACCCGAGAGCCTGGCGTTACGGCCAGGGATGACGGCCACCGTGCACGTGAGTGCCGTGCTCCGCAGGGATGTCCTCGTTATCCCAGAGCGGGCCGTGCGGACAGTCGGTGAGCGTGCCTTCGTCACGGTGTTAACCGAGCGCGGCGAGGAAGAGCGGGAAGTGAGGCTTGGCCTACGCAGCGGCGGGATGGTCGAGGTCGCCTCCGGCCTGCAGGAGGGTGAGCACGTCATCCTGCGGGAGTGACAGCCTCAGACTACCCTGACTTTTCGCCCGATCGGCTCTAGGACTCTTCGGCACCTTATCCCGACACCGATTTGGTCGATAACCACAAGCGGAGGGAGCTGTGCGCTCAACCCGTAAGCGAGAGGCTGCGAGCGATGCAGACGCACGCGCGATCGACGGTCCGCCCGCCGGTCATCACTGAAGCGACATCGATCGAGGAGACGGGGCTCGACCTCGGCCTGATCACCGAGCTGCTGCTGAAGACGCTCTACGCGCGTGGCTCGATGCTGGCCAGGGACCTGGTCGAGGAGCTCTGCCTCCCGTACGTCGGCGTGCTGGAGCGTGCCCTGACGCAAGCCAAGCGCGAGGAACTGGTGGAGATCACCGGCAGCAACGGGATCGGAGAGCTCGCCTATCGCTTCGCCCTCACGGCAAAAGGACTGACGCGTGCCCAGGAGCTGCTCGAGCGCAACGGCTACGTCGGCCCCGCACCGGTAACCATCCAGGCCTATCGTGAGGTCGTCCTGCAGCAGAGCCTGCGCGGCCGCCGAGTCACACCGGCCGACATCCACCGCACCCTCGCCGATCTGGTGTTCGACCAATCGGTCATCGATGCCCTAGGCCAGGCACTGAACAGCGGGCAGGCGATCTTCCTCTTCGGCAAGCCGGGCAACGGCAAGACGGCTCTGGCCCAGCGCGTCTCGGAGATCTTCGGCGGTGAGGTGCTGGTGCCATATGCAGTCATCGCCGATGGGCAGATCATCCGCGTCTTCGACCGGCACCATCACCACCCCGTAGACAGCGCGCCTCACCCGAATGCCGATCGCCGCTGGGTGCTCTGCAAGCGCCCGGCCATCATGGTCGGCGGCGAGCTGACTCTGGAGGCGCTCGACCTGATCTACGAGCCTCATGCTCGCGTCTACGAGGCACCGCTGCAGATGCGCGCCAACAACGGGGTTTTGCTCATCGACGACTTCGGGCGGCAACAGGTTTCCCCGCGGGCGCTGCTCAACCGCTGGATCGTCCCGTTGGAGCAGCGGGTCGACTTTCTGAGCTTGCACACTGGCAAGCAGATCGAGATCCCGTTCGAGGGGCTACTGATCTTCTCGACCAATCTCCGTCCGACCGATCTGGTCGACGAGGCCTTCCTGCGACGCATCCCGAACAAGATCCATATCGGCAACCCCTCGGTGCGCCAGTTCGCGCTCATCTTCCAGCGCCAGTGCCAGATGCTCGGCATTCCGTTCGATCAACAGGGCCTGGCCTATCTGCTGCGGACCTATTATGTGAACAAGCGCGAGCTGCGTGCCTGTCACCCGCGCGACATCCTGCGCGCGCTCGTCGGGGCAGCGCGCTACTTAGGCCAGGAGCCGCGGCTGACGCCGGAGCTGATCGACCGCGCCTGCCACAGCTACTTCGTCGACCCGTAGACACAATTGCGAGGCCGGGTCCGCCCGGTCCGGCAGCGCCGCGCGGCGGGCTCTGGGTTCGCCCAAGTGCGCGCGTGTTGCCCAGGCCGCGACCGCACCTGTGCTCGATTCATCACGGTCGCCTTACTAAAGGCAAGAGCCGCGGGCCGTGGCCCGCGGCTGCTGCACGCGGCGCGATGCTCAGGAACTCTGCGCAAGCCGGACGTTGACTTCCGGCATGAGCGGGTGCGTATCGGCCGGTCGTCCAAGGGAGATCGAGTCCTCCAGGTAGCGACGTAGGAAGACCGGCAGTTCGAACGCAGCCCGGTGCACCTCGGGACTGTAGTACCGGCACTGATCGATGCCGCGCTCACGCATCCGCTGGGCCAGCACCTCGGTATCGACCGCAGCCGGGTCCGTCGTCGACGAGGCGACCGTGAAGCTCCACCAGCCATCGTAAGACTGGACGTGTGTCAGGTAGGTGCGCACGATCGGCAACACGCTGCGGAGATGCAGGTACGTCGCGGCCGTCTGCGCCGGCAGGAGCATCGGCGACTCCGTCTGCTGGACAACCAGGCCGCCTTCCTCCAGCATGTCGGCCAGCCCGCGATAGAAGTCCGGCGCGAACAGGACGGTTCCAGGGGTAGGGCCGATAGGATCCGGCCCGTCGACGATGATGACGTCATACTTCTCGGGCCGGGCTTCAACGTAGGCGAAGCCGTCCTCGAAGCGCAGGTCGAGCCGCGGGTCATCGAACGCGTTGTCGTGGATCGCCGGCAAGTATTCCCGGCAGACCTCGACCACGTCACGATCGATCTCGACCATGGTGACCCGCTCGACCGGATGCTCGAGCACCCGGCGCAGCGCACCCCCATCCCCGCCGCCGATGATCAGGACGCGGCGAGGTGCAGGGTGCGCCAGCATCGCCGGGTGGACGAGCATCTCGTGGTAGCAGAACTCGTCCCGCTCGGCGGTCTGCAGGATGTTGTTCAAGATGAGCGCCCGCCCGAAGAGGACAGTGTCCAGGATAGCGATCTCCTGGTACTGCGACCGTCGCCGGTGCAACTCCTCGCGGACTTGGAGGATGACCCGCTGGCTAGGTACCTCCGGGTCATCGGTGTGCCACAGGCCCCCGTCAATCAACGATCAACCCCCTACTCACCTGCATGACTTCCATCCGCTCGGGATGGAAGTACTCCCGCAGCACCGGAACCGCCGCCTCGGGCTGTGTGTGGTCACCGCAGGTAAAGATGTCAACGGCCGCATACCCGAGCTCCGGCCAGGTGTGGATGCTCAGGTGCGACTCGGACAGAATCGCGATGCCACTCACGCCGTTGTATGGTTCCCAGGGAAAGACTTGAAGGTCACGCAGGGTCGCATTCGTCGCGGCGACGGCGTCACGCAGCGCCTCTTCGACTACGGGCAGGGAGTCGATGTTCTTGCATCCCCAGAGTTCGACAATGACATGTCGACCCAGGCTCTTCACTCCCCCATGTACCTCCGTGTTGCTAAGTGAATCACCCCCCAACGCCCATTGCCGTACCATCCGGGCGTGAACGACGTACGAGTGTACCAAGAACACCGCCAGAACACAAGACCGGCCGATCTTGAAAGATCGTTCGGCTTCGCTCCGAGCTGCCCCGTGCGGAGTGCGGGCACAGCCTCTCCACCATACTCGCACCCCTCGGCCTGACGACAAGACGCGAGAGCTCCATCGCTCACTCGCGGACCGGCTGGGGTTGACCTCGGCGAAGCGCCGTTTGGACGAGACGCCGCGCAGCCGGCGCCGGCTGGCCAACCTTGAGCTGCACCAGCTCGGGCGGGAAGAAGAGATCGAGCGTCCAGTCGAAGGCGACTCTGAGCCGACGCTCCCAGCGAGGCAGTTGCAGCAGATAATAGGTACGCCACAGCCACCAGGCGAAGAAACCTGAGAACGTCCACCCGCGGATGCTGCCAGCAGCCGACCGGTGGCCGAGCGACACCAGCATGCCCCGTGTCCGGTACTCCATGCGCTTCAAGGGCCGGCCCCGAAGGGTGGCAGCGATGTTGTGAGCTACCACCTTCGCCTCCTGCACCGCGTGCTGCGCCGTCTGTGGATAGGGCTCACCTGTCTCCGGGTCGAGCACCAGCGCGTTGTCCCCCAGCGCCCAGACGTTGCCGTAGCCCGGCACCCGGAGAAACTCGTCCACGACGACGCGGCCACGGCGATCCACCTCGACCCCAAGGTTGCGCACCAACGGGTTCGGCTGCACGCCGACCGAACCGATGATTGTGTGGGCCGGGATGATCGTCCCATCGTCGAGTTCGACATGCTCAGGCTCGACCCGCACCACCTTGTGGTCGAGAAGCACCTCGACGCCTCGCTTGGTCAGCAAGCGGGCGGCATACTCACCGAGCTTTGCCGGGAATTCAGGGATGAGCCGTGGTCCGGCCTGAACGATCACGACCCGGAAGTCCTCTGGCTCGATATGCCGGTAGTAGCGAACAGCATCAGTGAACAGGCTCCAGACCTCTGATGCCACCTCGACCCCGGTCGAACCGCCCCCGATCACGACCACTGTGAGCAGGCGCCGCTTCTCCAGCGGGTTGGTCTCGATATCCGCCTGCTCGAGCACGTCGATCAGGTGGTTGCGCAGGGCGAACGCGTTGCTCAGCCGCTGGACATCGAAGGCGTACTCAGCCAGCCCCGGGATGCCGAAGGTCGCCGGCACGCCGCCGAGCGCGAGCACGAGGTGATCGTAGTAGAGCGCGCGTGGCGCCTGCTGGTGCTGGTACAGTCCATGACGGATCGTCACCCGGCGCTCGGCCAGGTCGATGTCGCTAACCTCGCCGACATAGAGCGTAGCCGCCGGCACCACCAGCCGGATCGGATTGAGGATCGCCTCGACGGCGATCGAGCCAGAGATGATCTCCGGAAGCAGCGGATAGAAGACGAAGAAGTTCTCCCGATTGACGATCGCGAGTTCAGCCTGGCTACGGCGCAGGCGGCGCTGGAGCTCGTAGCCGGTGTAGACTCCGGCGAAGCCGCCGCCGAGGATCAGGATGCGCGGGGGTTGCTGCTCACCTGGACGAAGCCACTCCATTGTTCTGCCCTTTCCCTCCGTCGCTGATCCGGACGCGGCGAAGCAAGAATGCAATCAGCCAGGATTTTCGCAACCAGATTGTATCAGAATTCACAAACTGGCACTGGCGGCTGCTGGTGTCGAGGGAGACTGCTCCTCCGCTGGCAGGAGTGCTAGCCTTGGTCGTTGAGGCAACTGTGGGTTCCGGGAGAGGAGGTGTGCTGCCGTGCCAAGGTGGATCCTCGAGGCGGCGACCAACACCGCGACCGTGACCGGCGCACTTCTCGATCGCGCTGTGGCGCTCGGCGACCGCATCCTCACCGCGTTGCCTTCGATCGCGGTCACCGTCGTCCTGGCCTGGATCGCCCTGCGGATGCTACGCAGCGCGCTCAGGCAAACGATCCGCCGGGTTCTCGAGCGCCGCGGTGAGGCGCCGCGCGAGATCACGGTACGACTCAACACGCTGGCGAGCATCATCGAGTCGGCCACCCGGTTCGTCGTCCTGATCGTCGCCGGCATGACGATCCTCAGCACGCTCGGCGTACCGATCGGACCATTGCTGGCCAGCGCTGGCGTAGCCGGTCTGGCTATCGGCCTGGGTGCTCAGTCGCTGATTCGTGATCTGATCGGCGGATTCTTTATTGTGCTGGAAGATCAGTACCACGTGGGCGATGTGATCCAGGTCAACAGTGCCAATGGCCCCAGCGGGCTGGTCGAGCAGCTCACGCTGCGCTATACCGCCCTGCGCGGGCTGGACGGGTCGTACACGATCGTGCCCAACGGCGACATCCGAACCGTGACGAATCTCACCAAGGATTGGGCGCGAGCCGTAATCGACGTTGATATCGCCTATGAGGAGGACCTGAGCAAGGCGATCGCCGTGCTGCAGGACGTGCTAGCCAGCCTGGATCAGGATCCCGAGTTCGCCCACGCTATCCTCGAGCCGGGTGAGATTCTCGGCGTCGAGGCGCTCAGCCCTTCCCACGCCACGGTACGACTCATGGTGAAGACGCGGCCGATGGAGCAATGGCGAGTGGCGCGCACGCTCCGGCAGCGGATCAAGGCGGCTTTCGACCAGGCCGGAATCACCATCCCATACCCGCGTAACGTGACCATCGTCCAGCCAGCCGCCGCCGAGTTCCCGTCACCGAGCCAGGCCCGGCAGCAGCCTACCCAGGAGCACCGGGCATAGGGGTGCTGTCCCGGCCAGAGCCCCGACCGGGTCGCTCGCACGCCCGACCAGGAGAGCACATCCGGTTGCGGTCCACGGGCGCTCGTACTGGTGACCGGTCCGCCACGAGGCCACCGCCTCAGGCCCTCAGTACTATCCACCGACACGCCGAACGTACGCTCTTGTCTCGCACTTGCCCAGATGCTAGACTGTAACAATTAACATCGGCCTGCGGAGGCAGGGGGCGGCGGCTTGCAGCGGGTCCTGGCACTGGCGAACCAGAAGGGCGGCGTCGGCAAAACGACCACAGCCGTCAATCTCGGCGTGTTCCTGGCCCGCTCCGGGCACCGCACGCTCCTGGTGGATATCGACCCACAGGCCAACGCAACGAGCAGCCTGGGCGTCGACAGGCTCGCGCTCCAGGGGACGGTCTATGACGCGCTCGCTGGTGAGCGGCCGGTCACCGAGTGCCTGCTTCGGGACGTCAGGCCAGGCCTGGATCTCCTCCCCGCGAACGGCATGCTGGCCGGCGCCGAGGTTGAGCTGGTAGGCGCACCGCGGCGCGAGTTCAGGCTGCGAGACGCGCTGGAGCCGGTCATCGGTGAGTATGAAGTTGTTTTGATCGACTGCCCGCCGTCGCTCGGCCTGCTCACAGTGAACGCGCTGACTGCGGCTAGGGAGGTGATTATCCCGATCCAGTGCGAGTACCTCGCCCTTGAAGGCCTGGTACAGCTCGTCAATACGCTCGACCTGATCAAGCGGCGGCTCAACCCGCCGCTCGACGTCTTCGGCGTGCTGATGACGATGTTCGATGCACGCACGCGGCTGGCTGCTCAGGTCGTGCAAGAGGTGCGACGCTTCTTCCCCCGGCGGATGTTCCGCACCATCATCCCGCGGACCGTCCGCTTGGCCGAAGCGCCGAGCTACGGCAAGGCCATCTTCGAGTATGACCCGTCGTCGCGAGCGGCCCAGGCGTACGCCGAGCTGGGCAGGGAGCTGCTGGAGCGCCTGGCGCTCTCCACACCTGCCGGCACTGTGGCCGCCAGGCTGGACTGAACAGGCACCGCCTGCTGGGACGCGCCGGCCCTGGCAGGGCACAGGATTCTGGCGCTTGGAGAGTCGAGACAATCAGGGGGTGATCAGCAATGGTGATCGCACAGGATCCGATACAAGCAAAGGTCGTCGAGGTCCCTGCGCTCGAGACCGTCATGGCCGAAAAGCTGGTCGGGAGCGGCCTGACTTTCGATGACGTGCTGCTCATCCCGGCCGAGTCCTCCGTGTTGCCGAAGGATGCCGACACCCGGACGCGCCTGACGCGCAATATCTGGCTCAACATCCCGATCGTGTCCGCCGCCATGGACACGGTGACCGAGGCCCGAATGGCGATCGCGCTGGCGCGCGAGGGCGGCATCGGCATCATTCACCGCAACCTCTCGATCGAGGAGCAGGTGGCCGAGGTCGACAAGGTCAAGCGTAGCGAGTCCGGCATGATCGTCGAGCCGGTCACCTTGCACCCGGACGACCGGGTGCGGGACGCCCTCGCCGTCATGGAGCGCTATCACATCTCGGGCGTCCCGATCACCGACGAGGAGGGCAAGCTGGTGGGCATCTTGACGAACCGTGACTTGCGGTTCGAGGAGGACCTCGACCAGCCAATCGAGCGGCTGATGACCAAAGAGAACCTGATCACCGTACCTGTGGGGACGACACTCGACGAGGCGCGCGAGATCCTGCACCAGCACAAGATCGAGAAGCTCCCTGTCGTCGATGAGCGTGGCTACCTCAAGGGACTGATTACGGTCAAGGACATCCAGAAGCGGATCCAGTACCCCAACGCCACGAAGGACTCGCAGGGGCGGCTCCGGGTCGGCGCGGCCGTCGGCGTTGGCCCGGATGCGCTCGAGCGGGCCGCCGCGCTCGTCGAAGAGGGAGTTGACGTCCTAGTCATCGATACCGCCCACGGACACTCGCGCGGCGTGATCGAGATGGTGCGGGCGATCAAGTCGCGCTGGCACGTCGATGTGATCGCCGGGAACATCGCGACCGGCGAGGCAGCGCTGGCCTTGATCGAAGCCGGCGCCGACGCGGTCAAAGTCGGCGTGGGCCCGGGTTCGATCTGTACGACCCGAATTGTCGCCGGCGTCGGTGTGCCCCAGATCACAGCGATCATGGATGTGGCCCGGGTTGCCCACGCCTACGACGTGCCGGTCATCGCCGACGGCGGCATCCAGTTCTCCGGCGACATCGCCAAGGCCATCGCGGCTGGAGCCGATACGGTGATGCTCGGCAGCCTGCTGGCCGGCGTCGACGAGAGCCCCGGCGAGGTCATCCTCTACCAGGGCGAGCGGTTCAAGGAGTATCGGGGCATGGGCTCGATCGGTGCCATGAAGGCCAGATCCTATAGCAAGGATCGCTATTTCCAGCAGGACGTCGAGAGCCTGTCCAAGTTCGTGCCTGAGGGCATCGAGGGCCGGGTACCGTACAAGGGGCCGCTGGCGAACATTGTGTACCAGCTCGTCGGTGGCCTGCGGGCGGCGATGGGCTACTGCGGTGCCGCCACCATCCGCGAGTTGCAGCAGAAGGGGCGCTTCATCCAGATGACCAGCGCCGGCCTGCGCGAGAGCCACCCGCACGACGTGGTGATCACCAAGGAAGCGCCCAACTACCGGCTGACGCGGTAAGGTACCGGCCGCCACGCTCACAGCCGCCGGCGTCTTGGCTTGCGACCCGTGCATGCAGAGCTGAAGTCCAGCGCCCACGCTGGCAAGCTGGCCAGGCCGACCTCGCCTATCGCGGTTCTATTGAACCTTCGTGCTAGTAGACGCGGGCAGTGACCACCGCGCAGCCTGCCGTCCCGCGTCCGCACTCGCAGGGGCTGGGTGACGACGAGGGGGTGACGGCGCTAGAAACGCGATCAACTCAGAGATCACGAACCCTGGCTCGGGCCGCGGAAAGCCCTCACGATGGCCGCAGGAACACTTTCACGACGTCGTCCTGGCCCTGGAGCAGGCGCTCGAACCACGCGGCACCATCCTCTAGGGGCGCCGTGACTGTCCGCCCAGGCAGCGACACTTTCCCCTGGTGCAGCCACTGCAGCGCCGTCGCGAAGTCCTCAGGGGCGT
>BEIC01000017.1 GCA_002898875.1 bacterium HR26 | reverse complement strand
CAGGAGGAGCTCCAGGCGCTCGTCGACGAGATCAGCGGCAAGCTCGACCACGCGCTGGAGGTTCTGCAATGACGATCGCTGGCCTCGAACCCTGCACGCAGCGTGTTGCACCGCGGCGCCTGCTGGCCCTGCTCGCGGTGGCAGCGCTCCTCGTGCTCCTCAGCGGAGTGACCTCGCCGGTCGCGCAGGCCGCAGAGCCGCAGGTGGACGTGCAGCGAGAGCTGGCCGCCATTCGGGAGCTCATGCGGCAGAGCCAGGAGGCCTACCGGGCCGGTGACCCCGAGACGGCTTTGCGGCTGGCTCGCCAAGCCTATCTCGACCACTTCGAGCTGGTCGAGATCCCGCTGCGCATCATCGATCCGAACTTCACGCTCGAGATGGAGTACCGCTTCGCCGAGTGGCGCAACCAGATCGAGGCCGGCGCGCCCGCTGCCGAGGTCAACGCCACAGTCCAGGAGCTCGAACGGGGTCTCGACGAGGTGGAGGCGCTCTTCGAGGGGCCAGGGCTGGTCGCCCCGACGCTGGTGACGGTGGCCTCGTTCTCGATTCTGTTCCGCGAGGGCATCGAGGTCATCCTGGTCCTCGCCGCCATCCTGGGGTACATCCAAACTCAGAACCCGCAGCTGCGACGCCCGCTGTGGTGGGGCGCCGGACTGGCGATTCCGGCCAGCGTGCTCACCTGGTTCGTCTTGAACTGGCTGCTGCGCATGGCGCCGATCGGCCGCGAGGTGCTCGAAGCGCTGGTCTCTCTCCTCGCCGTCGCGTTGATGTTCTACATCAGCTTCTGGCTGCTGCGCCGCCTCGATATCCGCCGGTGGATGGAGTTCCTGCGGGCGAAAGTCTGGGACGCGGTGGCTGTCGGCAACACCGGTGCCGTGGCGGCTCTGGGCTTCGTCTCGGTCTACCGGGAGGGAGCGGAGACGGCGCTCTTCTACCAGGCGCTGCTGCTGATCGCCCGGCGGCTCGAGCTCTGGATCGTGCTGGGCATCGGTCTGGCGGCTCTGGCCCTGGGCGTCATCGGCTGGGCGATCATCTCCCTCGGCGCCCGGCTGCCGCTGCGGGCCTTTCTCGGCGCCGCGGTAGCCGTTATCATGCTTCTCTCGGTCGGGCTCCTCGGCAATGCGGTCTGGGAGCTGCAACAGATCGGGGTCATCCCAATGACGCTGCTGGGTGACTCGTTCCCGCGCTTCAACCGGTTCCTGGCCGACCTGCTGGGGCTGCACGCGACCCTGGAGACGGTGGCGGCGCAGAGCCTGCTCCTCCTGATCTACCTGGCCGCCTGGCTCTACGTCTTCTGGTGGCAGCCGCGCGGGGCCGGAACCTGGCGACGCCAGGGGACGGGGGCCGGATAAACGAGGCCATCGTGCGAGCGAGGCGGGCCGTGGGTATCAGGGTCGGTATCGACGTCGGTGGCACATTCACCAAGGCGGTCGCCATCGAGAGCGTTTCTGGCGCGCTCGTCGGCAAAGTGACCGTTCCGACCACGCATCACGCGGCTGAGGGTGTAGCGCGCGGGCTGGTCGAGGCGTTCAGGTCTCTCCTGCAGCGGACCGGGATCGATGTCGAAAGCATCGAGCTCATCGTGCTGAGCACGACACAGGCAGTCAACGCCCTGCTTGAGGGCGATGTCGCCCCGGTCGGTGTCGTCGGCATCGGGCAGCAGGCGAACCGCAAGGAGGCCTTCCGGCGGACCAGGATCGACGCGGTCCAGTTGACGCCCGAGCGCCGCCTACCGGTGTTCCACGCCTTTCTGGATGCCGAGGAGCTGAGCGAGGCGCGGGTCGCTGATGCCCTGCGGACGCTCATGGCGCGGGGAGCGCGGGCCATCGCGGTGAGCGCGGCGTACGGCGTGGAAGACCCTACACCGGAGCGAGCGGTCCTGGACGTGGCGACGTCCCTCGGCCTCCCGGCGACCGCCGGCCATGAGATGAGCGGGCTCTACGGCCTTGAGGTGCGCACGCTCACCGCGGCTGTCAACGCCAGCATCCTGCCGCGCATGGCCGAGACGACCCGGTGGGTCGAGCAGAGCTTGGCGGCCAGCGGTCTCCAGGTGCCCCTGATGATCATGCATGGTGACCTGGCTGTCAGCCCGCTGGAAGAGGCGCGCCGGCTGGCCGCCTCGACGATCCTGTCCGGCCCGGCTGCCAGCGTCGCCGGAGCCTTGCTCTACCACAAGCTGCTCGACGGGCTCTTCATGGAGGTCGGCGGCACCAGCACGAACGTCGGCGTCATCCGTCACGGCCGCCCGGTGATGAAGTACGTCCGCATCATGGATCACCCCACCTGCCTGCGCTCGGTCGACGTCCGCGTTGCCGGGGTGGCGGGCGGCAGCCTGGTGCGCCTGAGAGGCCGCAAGATAGCCGGTGCCGGGCCCCGCAGCGCCCACGTCGCCGGCCTGCCCTATCCCTGCTTCACCTCCCCGGAGATGCTCTCGAACCTCCGGCTGGTGACGCTGGCCCCGCGCCCGGGTGACCCGGAGGACTACGCGGCCCTCGAGGACGACGAGGGGCGGCGCTATGCCATCACGCTGACCGACGCCGCGAACGCTCTCGGGCTCGTGCCTGAAGGCGATTACGCGCGCGGCTATCAGGAATCAGCTCGACGAGCCCTAGCGCCGCTCGCCGAGCGGCTCGGTATGCCGGTCGAGCGGGCCGCGCGGCTCATCCTCGACGAGGCCGCTAAGGAAGTCGAGCCGCTCCTGCGCGATCTGGTGCGGGAGTACCGCCTGCGCCGCCCCGTCCTGCTCGGGCTCGGCGGCGGCGCAGCCGTGCTCGTGCCGGTGCTGGCCGATCGTCTCGGGGTCGACTACCAGATCGTCCCGCACGCCGAGGTGATCTCCTCGATCGGCGTCGCGCTCGCGCCGATCAGCGTCGAGGTAGAGCGGAGCTTCAGCCCAGGCCAGCCTGCAAGGCTCCTGGAATGGGTGCGCGAGTTGGAGCAGGTGGCCGTCCGCTACGGGGCCGACCCGAAGACCGTGCAGGTCACCGTCGAGCCGATCCCTGAGCGCGCGGCCGTCCGCCTGCGGGCAGCCGGCACCTGCCGAGGTACGGCCGGTAGCCGCCTCGGCAAGGTCGACCTCGCGACCGCGCGGTCGCTGGCTGCCCAGGCTTTGCGGGTGCGCCCGGAGGCCCTGACGCTGGTCTTCGACAACGGCTTCTACCGGGTCTTCCAGACCGAAACCGGAAGAACCTTCGGCCCCTTCCGTCGCCGACGCCGGCTCGCGGTGATCGACCGCGAGGGCGCGGTGCGCTTCGTCGCCGATGACGGTACCTACGTGAGCGGCGAGGCGCAGGAGCTCGAGCAGAAGCTCCGCGAACTCAGCGACTCCCAATCCCGCTGGTACGCCGTGCGACCGAACGTCTTGATCGTCCAGGGCCCGCGCTGCCTCAATCTGCCTCACTGGGGACCGCACCTGTTCGACCTGAGCCAGCTCGGTTTGGATGGAGCGGTCAGGGAACCTATCGCCGTCCTGGCCGGGATGAGCCTCGTTCGCCGGTGAGCTGCTAGCGATGGTGGTCTACCGCCCGAAGCGCCGCTTCCCTCTCTGGGCGAAGGCAGCGATCGCGTTGGCCGCGCTTCTCCTGCTGGCCGGCGCCGGGCTGTGGGCCAGGTCTGCGACCAGACCCTCAGCCGAGGAGCGGCTCGCACGGGCGGTCGCGTCGATGACGGCCCAACTCGACGTCCTGCGAATCTCGCATTACACGCCCGACGTCGTGCGCGATGGGCAGGTGGTGATGCAAAGCGAATACCAGGCCGCGCTGGCGGACATCGAGCGCGTGCGCAGCGAGTGGCAGTCCGTGCAAGCCGAGGTGCCGGAGCCGGAGCGCACGCAGATCGACCGCGCGATCGAGGAGCTGCGCATGCTCGTCGAGGCGCGGCGCCCACCGGCGGAGGTCGACCAGCGCGCGAGCGAGCTCATCGATCTGCTGCGCGACCTGAGGGCGCACCCCTGACACCCAGCATCGCTGTCATAGAGGTACTTGACAACGCGCGTGCGCTCGATTACGATAATCCCGACAACTTTAGTCAGGATTCGGCGAGCGCCGGCTGCCGCCGACCACAGGTCGAGCGTTGGCGTCACGAGCCCGGGTTGTGGCGCCAACGCTCACAATGCCAGGGAGGAAGGGTAGCTTCGTGCAGTCCCGGGTGAACCGAAGAGTCTTCCTGCGTTCGGTCACTGCCGCGCTGGCGGCCGGCACTGCCCTCCCGCTACTGCAGGCGTGCGGTGGCGGCGAGGCGAGCCCGACGCCGACAGCCGCTGGCGGCACAGGAGCAACGCCTGAGCCGACGGCAACGGCTGCGACGACGCCGATGACACAAGCGTCCCCGTCGCCGGCGGCGGCCGCGACCGCCACCCCGGTGGCCAGGGGAACTATCGGCGGCTCGCTTACCGTGTACTCTGGACGCGGCGAGAGCCTGATCGGACCGCTCATGGATCAGGTCCAGAGCTCGCTCGGGATCGACGTTCGCGTCCGCTATGGTGACACGGCCGAGCTGGCCGCAGCGATCCTCGAAGAGGGCGAACGAAGCCCGGCAGATCTCTTCTTCGCTCAGGACGCGGGCGCGCTCGGCGCGGTCGCACGTGAGGGGCGCTTCATCGAACTCGATGCCGAGATTCTGGAGCGGGTCGAGCCGCGCTTTCGCTCCCCTGATGGGCTTTGGGTGGGCATCAGCGGCCGCGCTCGAACGGTCGTCTACAACACCGACCAGCTCTCTGAAGCCGATATCCCCGCGTCCATCCTCGATTTCGCCAACGACGAGCGCTGGCGTGACCGGCTGGGCTGGGCTCCTACCAATGGATCGTTCCAGGCATTCGTCACCGCGCTGCGCGTGCTACGCGGCGACGATGCGGCCCGCTCCTGGCTCGAGGGGTTGAAGGCCCTCGGGACACGGGCATACGAGAATAACACCGCGATCGTCAGGGCAACGATCGCCGGCGAGATCCTAGCGGGGTTCGTCAACCACTATTACCTAGTGCGCGAGGAGTCGCAGGCCGGCCAGGATCTACCGGCGGAGAACTACTTCTATCGTAACGGAGACCCCGGCGCGCTCATCAACGTCGCCGGCGTCGGCATCCTCGCCTCCGGACGGAATCAGGAGCAGGCGAAGGCGCTGGTCGACTACTTGCTGACGCCGGAGGCGCAGCAGTACTTCGCTGAGCAGACGTTCGAGTACCCGCTGATCGAGGGCGTGCCGGCGAGCCCGAAGCTGCTCCCCCTGGAGGAGATCCAGACGCCGGATATCGACCTCTCGGATCTCGACGATCTCCAGGGAACGCTTGCGCTCCTGCAAGAAGTCGGGCTGCTCTGATGCGAGACGCTGCATTGCGATGACGATCGGGATCGGCGAGGCACCGGCGAGAGCGAGGCAGACCGGAGGTCGGCGAGTCAGGTACGCCCGGATGGGCGTGCCCGCGCTGGTCTGGATTCCGGCTGCCGCGCTGACCGCTGTGTCGCTGATCCCGCTGCTCTACCTCTTCGTGCGCGCGCTCGGGGGCGGCGAGGATACGCTCGCCGCCCTCTGGCGCGGTCGCACCCTTGTCCTGATTCAGAACACGCTGCTGCTCGCTCTCGCGGTCACTGCTAGCGCCGCCGTCATCTCGCTTCCGCTCGCCTGGCTGACCACGAGCACCGATCTCCCCGCCCGCCGGCTGTGGTCGGTGCTTGCGGCGCTGCCGATCGCGGTGCCCAGCTACGTTGGGGCCTTCACCGCTGTCGCAGCCTTCGGACCACGCGGCGCGCTCCAGAGCCTGCTCCAACCTCTGTTCGGCATCGAGCGGCTGCCCGAGATCTACGGCTTCGCTGGGGCCTGGCTGGTACTCACGCTCTACACGTACCCATACATCTATCTCCCCCTCCGCGGGGTAATCGGTTCTCTCGACCCCGCGCTTGAGGAAGCGGCTCGCTCCCTCGGTCACGGGCCATGGAGCACCTTTCTTCGGGTCACGCTCCCCCAGCTCCGCCCGGCGATGACCTCCGGCGCGCTGCTCACGGCGCTGTATGTCCTCAGTGACTTCGGCGCGGTCTCGCTGCTCAACTTCGACGCCTTCACGCGAGTCATCTACAACCAGTACCGGCTTGCGTTCGACCGCAGCGGCGCCGCCGGGCTGGCGCTTATCCTGGCTGGCTTGACGATCGTCATCGTTATCGCCGAACGCGTGTCGCGCGGCCCGCAGCGTTACCACCGCAGCAGCGCCGGGGCAGCGCGCCCACCGCGCCGGGTCAGGCTGGGTCGCTGGACGCCGATCGGGCTGGCCTACTGTGGCGGATTGGCACTGCTGACGCTGGGCACGCCGCTTGCCGTCATCGGCTATTGGCTTGTCCAGGCGGTACAGACCGGGAACCCGCTGGCCCTGACCTGGCGGGCGGCCTGGCATTCAGCGTCAGTCTCGTTGCTTGCCGCGGCGCTTGCGGTCGTCGCGGCCTTTCCAGTCGCCGTGCTCTTGGTTCGCTACACGGGCTGGCTGAGCCGCACGGTGGAAGTGCCGCTGTGGATCGGCTACGCGCTTCCCGGGATCGTCACTGCCCTGGCACTGGTGTCATTCGGCGCCCGCTACCTGACCCCGCTGTACCAGACACTCGCCATGCTCCTGCTGGCCTATCTGATCCGGTTCCTGCCCGAAGCGGTCGGCAGCCTGCGCGCCTCGCTGCTCCAGGTCAGCCCGCACCTGGAAGAGGCCGGGCGCAGTCTGGGCCACCCACCGCTCCGGGTGTGGCTGCGCGTGACCGCACCGTTGCTCTGGCCGGGCATCGCGAGTGGCGGTACGCTCGTCTTCCTGACGACGATCAAGGAGCTGCCGGTGACCTTGCTCCTGAGCCCGATCGGCTACGAGACCCTGGCGACCGAGGTGTGGAACGCAACGCGCGAGCTGTTCTGGTCGCACGCTGCGCTCCCGGCACTCGTGCTCTTCCTGGTCGCCGCGCTCCCGATGGCACTCCTCACCTGGCGCCAGCAACCGGCTGAGCACAGGAGCATGATGGTGCTGAGCGACAAGGAGCAAACAGGATAGCTGGACACGTCGACCTGGTAGACTTGCAACGCTGCCGATCGCAGCAGGGCGGGAGGACCATGCGGACTACGCAGCCGGCCATTCAACTCTCCGGCGTCTGGAAGCGTTATCCGAGCACCGAAGAGCCAGCCGTCCGCGATCTCCATCTCACCGTCTACAGGGGAGAGATCCTCGCCCTCCTCGGCCCCAGCGGCTGCGGCAAGACCACGACGCTCCGGCTCATCGCCGGGTTCGAGCGCCCGGATGCCGGTACGGTTGCGCTGAACGGGCAGGTGGTCGCGGGCGAAGGCCGGTTCGTTCCGCCGGAACGGCGTGGGGTGGGGATGGTCTTCCAGGACTACGCGCTGTTCCCGCACCTCACCGTCGCTGAGAATATCGCCTTCGGACTCAGCTCGTTGCCTCGAGCGGCGCGCCGCGAGCGGGTCCGCGAGCTGCTCCGGCTCACCGGGCTCGAGGACGTGCCCGATCGCTATCCACACCAGCTCTCTGGCGGGCAACAGCAACGGGTCGCCATCGCCCGGGCGCTCGGGCCGAACCCTCAGGTGCTCCTCCTCGACGAGCCCTTCTCCAACCTGGACACGGAACTCCGCCTGCAGATGCGCGCGGAGCTTCGTCGCCTGCTGGAGCACCTTCGCATCACCGCTGTCCTGGTCACCCACGATCAGCAAGAGGCGATGGCGATTGCCGACCGCATGGCCGTGATGCTCGCGGGACACATCGAGCAGATCGATACGCCGGAGAAGGTCTA
The DNA here is from genome assembly GCA_002898875.1 of bacterium HR26. Lineage (GTDB taxonomy): Bacteria > Chloroflexota > Chloroflexia > Thermomicrobiales > Thermomicrobiaceae > Thermalbibacter. Next base: position 14,595 of record BEIC01000017.1, on the reverse strand, counting down.
TCACTACCCGGTCAACCGGGCAGTCGCACAGTTCGTTGGCCAGGCCACTTTCGTGCCGGCCCGCCTGAACGGTGTCCTGGCCGAGTCGGACCTCGGCCGGTTCGCTTTCGAACCGAGAGCGAGTTCCCCCGAACTCGTCGAGCTCCTCGTCCGCCCCCGCGATGTGTCGCTGGAAGCCGACCCTCAGGGGATCGCCACTGTGCTTTCCCGCCAGTTCCAGGGCTCGGAGACGGTCTATCTGGTTCAGCTCCCCTGCGGAGTTCAGCTCCAGACGAGCCAGCCCTCGTACGTCGATATCCCGCCGGGCACGCGGGTGCGGGTGCGCTGCAACCGCGCGCGGCTGGCCGCCTTCGACCGCCATGCCCAGATCGGCGTGACGGCACCACCTGGATCGGACAGCCGCCCGAAACGTTCAGGACCAGTTGATGAAAACTCGAGCGGACACCACGCGCCGAGCGACAACCCTGAAGCCTCGACCCGAGCAACAAGCCGCTGACCTGCCGCGCTCACACGCCGAGCCCCTGTCCAGCGCAGGCGCAGATGTCGCCCCTACGGTGAGGGAGGCTATCACCCCTTTCGCCGGCGCCGCGCTTTGCGGGCCAGCGATGCGGGACGGCCTGATCGGTGGGCAACCTACGATCCTCGCAGCAGCTCGCGCTCATCGAGCGCGTGGAGGAGAAGGTCGATGCTGATCCAGATGGTCTTCGAGAACGGGTAGAACAGCACAGGGACAAGCGCATTGAGCGCGATCGTGATCGCCAGCAGCCAGGCAACCGGCAACGCGGGCCACGTCAGAACGAGCCCGGCCACCAGGGCAACCACGAACATCAGCTCGGTCACCCCGATGTTGATCGCCATGGCGCCGGTCCAGTAGCCTTCCTCGCGCTCGAAGACCAGCCCGCAGCGCGGGCAGCGCGCAACGAGGGTGAACCAGCGCCGGAAGATCTTGGCCTCGCCACACTTCGGGCAGCGCTTGAGCAGACCACGCAGGACAGCCCGCGCCAGTGCTGCGCGACTCATCAGTTCCCCGGCTCCCGCAGTGAGACAGCGATGACACCCACGGATCACCCCTCTCCGAGCGCGAAAGGGGCTCCAAGCTAGAGCGTAGCGGAACCAGCCCCTGAGCTTGTCAGGAAAATCCCGATCATGACAGGTTCCCCGCACTGGTGTAGGATAGCCTCCAGTGAAGGGGAGCCGCTCGGGCATGCACTCGCCCGGGCGCCTGTTGGCGTGAAGTGAGGAGCTGTATGACGAAAGGGAGGCTCTGGAAGCGGTCCCTGGTCGTTGGCTTGCTCTCGCTGCTGCCGACGATCGCGAGCGGCTGCGCGGTGATCGGTGGAAGCCCGCAGTCGGTCAATCGCCCCGCCGGGGACAGCATGCGCAAGATCTGGGACCTCTTCGTCCCGATCTTCTGGCTCTCCGTCCTGGTCTTCGTGCTGGTCACCGCAATCCTGCTCTTCGCCCTCTGGCGCTTCCGTCGCCGGCCAGGAGAGGACCGGCGCCCCGAGCAGCTACATGGCAACACCCGGTTGGAGATCGCCTGGACGATGGTGCCGGCGATTATCCTGGCCATCATCGCGGTACCAACGCTCTCGCTCATGTTCGAGCTGGATCGGGAACCTGGCCCGGACGCTCTCACCGTCCGCGTCATCGGCCATCAGTGGTGGTGGGAGTTCCAGTATCCCGAGTACAACGTGGTGACGGCCAACGAGCTCCACCTCGTCGTCGACCGGCCGGTGCGGCTTGAACTCGATTCCGTCGATGTGATTCATAGCTTCTGGATCCCCAGGCTCTCCGGCAAGCGCGACGTGATCCCCAATTGGGACAACGTGCTGATCTTCACGCCGGAGGAGGTGGGTATCTTCCCTGGCCAGTGCGCCGAGTTCTGCGGGATCCAGCACGCGAACATGAAGTTCCGGGTCGTCGTTCAGACCCAGGATGAGTTCGACGCCTGGATCCGCCAGCAGCAGCAGCCGGCAGCCGAGGCGCCGGCCGATCCGCTGGCTGCGCGGGGTCGCGAGATCTTCCTGACGCCGGCCAACGCCTGCATCGGTTGCCATACCGTTGCCGGGACCCAGGCGCAGGGGAAGGTCGGGCCCGACCTGACCCACGTCGGGAGTCGTGGTATCATCGCTGGCGGGGTGCTCGAGAACACCCCGGAGAACCTCGCTCGATGGCTCAGAAACCCGCAAGCTGTCAAGCCCGGCAACAAGATGATTCTTCCGCGACAGCTTACCGATGAAGAGATCGAAGCGCTGGTCGCGTACCTGATGAGTTTGCAGTAGCAGCAACACGCCGGTACTGAGCTGGAGGAGTTCGAGTAGATGGTCGAGTCCGCACTCAAGCTGGAACGAGCACGCTACGAGCGCTCTGCGCTCGTCGAGTGGCTGACGACCGTCGACCACAAGAAGATCGGCATCCTCTACTTCTGGACCTCCCTCGCGTTCCTGCTGATCGGCGGCTTGCTGGCGCTGCTGATCCGCACCCAGTTGATCGTGCCGGACAACACGTTCCTCGGGCCACAAGCCTACAACGAAGTCTTCACCATGCACGGCACGATCATGATCTTCCTGGTCGTGATGCCGCTCAACGCCGCGTTCTTCAACTTCTTCGTGCCGCTGATGATCGGCGCGCGCGACGTGGCATTCCCGCGGCTCAACGCCTTCAGCTACTGGGCCTTCCTGTTCGGCAGCTTGCTGCTGCTGAGCAGCTTCCTGTTCGGCGCAGCGCCCGACGGCGGCTGGTTCGGCTATGCGAACCTGACCAGCAGCCGTCTCTACTCGCCCGGCCTGAACATCGACTTCTGGGTCATGGGGCTCCAGGTTCTCGGCGTCGCTACCCTGGCCTCGGCACTCAACTTCTTCGTGACCATCGTCAACATGCGCGCGCCCGGCATGAGCCTGATGCGCATGCCAGTGTTCGTCTGGATGACGCTGGTTACCGCGGTCCTGATCCTGCTCGCTTTCCCCTCTTTGACCGTCGGCCTGGTCATGATCATGTTCGACCGCTACTTCGGGACGAATTTCTTCAACCCAGCTGCCGGTGGCGACCCGGTCATCTGGCAGCACCTGTTCTGGATCTTCGGTCATCCAGAGGTCTACATCCTGATCCTGCCCCCGATGGGCATGATCTCGGAAATCCTGCCGACGTTCTCCCGGAAGCCGCTCTTCGGCTACACGTTCGTCGTCTTCGCCGGCATCGTCATCGCGTTCCTCTCCTTCGGCGTTTGGGCACACCACATGTTCGCCGTCGGTTTGGGTCCGGTGCCGAACGCTGTCTTCGCGACCACGACGATGCTGATCGCCATCCCCACCGGCGTCAAGATCTTCAACTGGCTTGGCACACTCTGGGGTGGTGCCATCGAGATGAAGACGGCGCTGCTCTTCGCCGCGTCCTTCATCGCCATGTTCACCATCGGCGGGATTTCGGGCGTCATGCACGCCAGTGTGCCCATCGACTACTGGCAGACCGATTCCTACTTTGTGGTCGCCCACTTCCACTACGTCCTGTTCGGCGGATCGCTCCTGGCGATCTTCGCCGCGATCTACTACTGGTTCCCCAAGATGTTCGGCCGGATGCTGGACGAGCGGCTGGGCAAGCTGCATTTCTGGCTCACGCTCATCGGCTTCAACCTCACCTTCTTCCCGATGCACTTCCTCGGGGTCGACGGCATGCCGCGCCGGATCTACATGTACAGCGCGGGCATGGGCTGGGATCTCTGGAACCTGGTGGCGTCGATCGGTGCCTACCTGCTGGGGGCTTCGACGCTCCTGCTCTTCGTCAACATGCTGAAGACCCTGCGGAAGCCCGCCGACGCGCCAGCCGACCCGTGGGACGGCCGTACGCTCGAGTGGTCGATCCCCTCGCCACCGCCGGCCCATAACTTCGACGTCGTGCCGGTAGTGCGCGGGCGCGATGCCTTCTGGATCGAGAAGTACGGCGCCGAAGAGGTCATCGGGCCGGCTCCGGAGCGGCACGGCGCGGAGGCAGGGCATAACCCGCAGAACCCGCACAACCCTGGCCCCGGTGAGGGCGCGGGGCACGACCAGGCTGCATCCCACGGCGCCGAGCATCACGGCGACAGCCGCATCCATCTGCCGCCACCGTCCTGGTTCCCGCTGACGACCGGAGCCGGTTTGACACTTATGGGTATCGGCATGGTGATGCATGCAAGCGACACTCTCGGGAGCCTCGGCTTCCCAGTCGTCGGGCTGGGTATCGCGATGGTGGTTGTCAGCCTGCTGGGCTGGACCTTCGAGCCGATCCATGAGGAGGGACACGCGTAGGGTCTTCTGCGGGATGATTCGTCAAACTGGCGGGGTGCGGCTCCATAGCTGCGGGTAGGGAGGAGCTGGGACGTTGAGCGACAGCACAGCAGTCGGCCACGTGCCGGAAGCGCATCACACCACCACCGGCATCTCGCACAACAAGATGCTGATGTGGGCCTTCCTGGCCTCGGACTGCATGTTCTTCGGCTCGCTGATCTGGGTGTACATGGTCTACCGGGGCCGTAGCCTCGAGGGACCATACACTCAGGAGATCCTGAACATTCCCTATACCTCGGTCAGCGCGGCCGTGCTGTTGCTGAGCAGTCTCGCGATGGTGCTCGCGCTGCACGGGATCCAGCACGGCGACATGCGCCGGTTCCGTGTCTGGTTAGGAGCCACGGCGGCGCTGGGAGCCCTCTTCCTCGGGGGCCAGTACTTCGAGTTCACCGAGTTCTATCACCACGGGCTGACTTTGGAGCAGAACCTGTTCGGAACGACCTTCTTCGTGCTGACCGGCTTCCACGGCACGCACGTCGGGATCGGAATCATCTGGCTGGTCACGTTGATTCTGATGTCGTTGTTCGGCCGGTTGACGCCAGCGAACGCCGAGCGGGTCGAGGTCGCCGGGCTCTACTGGCACTTCGTCGATATCGTCTGGATCGTCATCTTCACGCTGGTCTACCTGATTCCGTACTGAACCCACGCGGGCCGGGCGGGCTGCGAGCGAGAGGAGTTGAACTATGCAGCAGGAGAGATCGGTGGTAGAACGGGCTCATCCAGGGCCGGCAACATATGTCAAAGTGGCGGTCATCCTGGCCATTGTCACGGTCATCGAGGTCGCAACATACTACCTCGTCGACTATCTCCAGGCCGCGCTCATCCCGATCCTTCTCGTGCTCTCGGCGGCCAAGTTCGTGCTCGTCGTTGGGTTTTATATGCACCTCAAGTTCGACGCCCCGCTCCTACGCGGCATGTTCGCATGGGGCATGACGGTTGCGATCGGGATCACGCTGGCGATGCTCGCGCTGTACAAGATTTGACCTTAGCTCGCGCATCGCTGTGAGCTTGGGAGAGGACACACGACAGAGAGCTTGCTCCAAGGCATACTTGTAGACTGGGCGCCCGGCCTTCGGCATCCATGCTCTGCGAGGCCGGCGTTTCCTTGCCCGGTGACAGTACAAGGCGGCCGTCGCCCAGTCCTGCACTGGGGCTCTCGCATCGGGCGCTGGAGGTCGGGTACCGCCTCTGGCTGGCGATAGGGCCTGACCCTGTCTGCGACCATCAGGACGCGGGACGAATCGAGAGGGGTTTGGAGGAGGACATCGAGGCATGATCGGCACTGCTCTCACGATCGCGATCATCGCTGCCGTGGCAGCCGTCCTCTACGGCGCCGCGCTCGTCCGCTGGGTGCTCGCTTTGCCGGCCGGCGACGAGCGCATGCGGACTATCGCCTCCGCAATCCAGGAGGGTGCGGAAGCATACATGCGACGGCAATACTCGCTCGTCGCCATCGTCGCGGTCATCATCGCGCTGCTGCTCTGGCTCTTTCTCGACCTGACGACTGCTGTTGGGTTTCTCATCGGAGCGATCGCTTCAGCCCTGGCCGGGTTCATCGGGATGAGCGTGGCCGTACGGGCGAATGTGCGCACGGCTGAGGCCGGCAAGCGTGACCTGGAGTCCGCGCTCAGGGTCGCCTTCCGCGGCGGCTCCGTGACCGGGCTCCTCGTGGCTGGCCTAGGCCTGCTGGCCGTGAGCGGCTTCTACGCGGTGACGCGCGATGTCGGGGCGCTGGTCGGCCTGGGCTTCGGAGGTAGCTTGATCTCGGTCTTCGCCCGGATCGGGGGCGGCATCTACACCAAGGCAGCGGACGTAGGGGCAGATCTGGTCGGGAAGGTCGAGGCCGGCATCCCGGAGGACGATCCTCGTAACCCGGCAGTGATCGCCGACAACGTTGGCGACAACGTGGGCGACTGCGCTGGGATGGCCGCCGACCTCTTCGAGACCTACGCCGTGACGGCCATCGCCGCGATGCTGCTCGGCAGCCTCGTGTTCGAGGGCGATGAGACGGCGATCGTCTACCCGCTCGTGCTCGGCGCTGCCTCGATCCTGACCTCGATCGTCGGCACGTTTTTCGTCCGGCTCGACCGCAGCCGCTCGATCATGCGCGCGCTGTACAAGGGCCTCGTCGCCAGCATGCTGCTGGCCGCGATCCTGTTCCTGCCCTTGACCGCCTGGCTGATGGGCGATAACCCGGTGGTCACCGACTCCCCGGTCACGCTCTTCGGCATCACGCTCGCGCTCTCGGCGACGGCCAAGCTCTGGATCTGTGCCTTGATCGGCTTGATCGTGACCATCGGCATCGTCATCTTTACTGAGTACTACACGTCGGAGAAGTACGGGCCGGTGAAGCAGATCGCACTGGCCTCGGAGACCGGCCACGCGACCAACATCATCTCCGGGCTCGCTGTCTCGATGCGCGCTACGGCGCTCCCGATCGTCCTGATCGCCCTGGCCATCTATACGGCGTACAACCTCACGGTCTCGCCCGACACGCCCTTTGCCGGGCTCTACGGCCTAGCCGTCGCCGCGATGGCCATGCTCTCGATGACCGGCATGATCGTGGCGATCGACTCCTTCGGGCCGATCACCGATAACGCCGGTGGGATCGCCGAGATGGCCGAGCTGCCCGACAGCGTCCGCGCGGTGACCGACCCGCTGGACGCCGTGGGGAACACGACCAAGGCGGTGACCAAGGCCTACGCGATCGGCTCGGCCGGCCTGGCTGCGCTCGTGCTGTTCGCCTCCTACTTCCTGGAGATCAGCGGGACCGTCGAGTTCGAGCTCTCCAACCCTCGGGTCGTGATCGGCCTGCTGGTCGGCGCCGCCCTGCCATACCTGTTCGCCAGCATGCTAATGGATGCGGTGGGCAAGGCCGGGGGCGCGGTGGTGCAGGAGGTACGCCGCCAGTTCCGCGAGATCCCCGGCTTGCTCGAAGGCCGCGCTCGCCCGGAGTACGGCCGGGCGGTGGATATCGTCACGCGCCGCGCGCTCCGCGAGATGATGGTTCCGGCGCTGCTGCCGGTGCTGGGTCCGATCATCGTCGGCATCACGCTGGGTAAAGAGGCGGTCGGCGGCCTGCTGATCGGCTCCATCACCACCGGCTTGTTCGTCGCCATCTCGATGACGACCGGCGGCGCGGCCTGGGACAACGCGAAGAAGGCGATCGAGGCCGGGGCACATGGTGGCAAGGGCAGCTTCGCCCACCAGGCCGCGGTGACCGGCGATACGGTCGGCGACCCGTACAAGGACACCGCTGGTCCCGCCATCAACCCGATGATCAAGGTAGTCAACATCGTCGCGCTGCTGCTCGTCGCCGCACTGAGCTGGTAAGTTCCGGCTGCCAGATCGCTGAGCTGACCAGCGCCGAATGCCCGCCCCGCCCTTCACCGGCGGGGCGGGCGCGTCCTGTACACCGCTCACGCGGTCGATACCGTTAAACTCCTGTGACGGGCTCCACCACCAGCGGCATTTTGCGCACGGCTTCCTCCACCTCCGCGCGCCGCGGCAGGGAAGGCTGTGCACCTGCTCGCTGCACGGCCAGCGCGCCGGCCCAAACCGCGCACGGGGCGAGGTGCCCCCAGTCCTGTCCTTCGGCCAGCAGGGCTACCAGCGCGCCGATGAAGGCGTCGCCGGCTGCGGTGGTGTCGACCACCTGGACCTCCGGCGCCGGCACCCGAAAGCGCTGCTCGCGGAGCACGAACAGCGCGCCTTGTGAGCCGAGGGTCACGACGATGGTGTCCACGCCGAGCTGCTGCAGGCGCTCCACTGCGTGTGCCGGTGGCGCCTCCTCGCCCTCCAGCCCGGCAAGCTGGCGAGCTTCCAGATCGTTGACGACCAGGATGTCCACCAGATCAAGCAGCTCCCGCGCGTCCGGCGTAAACGGCGTCGCGTTGAGGACCGTGGTCGCCTGCGCCGCCCGGCCGATCGCCATCGCCGCGCGGACGGCCGGGACCGGCACCTCGAGCTGGGCGCAGACGACATCTCCTGGCCTGAGCCGGCCACTCAACGCCGCTTCCACCTCAGCGGGAGTAACCGTGCCGTTCGCTCCAGGGACGATCGTGATCGCATTCTCACCCGACTGCGCGACCAGGATAAGTGCGACTCCACCGGGAACCCCGGCGCGACGGGCAACGGCCTCGATCTCCACGTCGTCACGCACCAGATCGGCCAGGCGCTGCTCGCTGTACGGGTCGTCCCCTACGGCACCGACCAGCATGACGTGCGCGCCCATCCGCGCGGCGGCGATCGCCTGGTTCGCCCCCTTGCCGCCACCGTAAGTCGCGAACGCCTCGCCCACGACGGTTTCCCCCGCAGCCGGGAACCGCGGTGCCCTCACCACGAGGTCGGTATTCACGCTGCCGACAACATAGACGCTCCCCATCAGGCCATCCCTCACTGCCCGGGCGTGACCTCCGGCGGTGCGACCCGCAGGCGCGCTCGGAGGAGCTGGCGGACGAAGCGCCCACGAAGCTGCCGCCAGGCCCGCCGGGCTTGCTCCACCTCGGCGGGTGTTGGCGGGCGCCCACCATAACGCTCGCGCGTGTACAGGTCGGCGAGTAGCCACGCGTGATGCCGTGTGCCCGGAAACGCCCGACCGACGACGGCTGCGAGCTCGTAGGGCGTCATCGTCGACTCGTACGGAAGTCCGGACAGGCGAGACGCCCGCTGCACCTTGAGCATGAGCTGGCCGACCGGCGACAACCCCCTCGTGCCCCAGAACCAGGCAACGAGCGCGGCGGTCACCAGCAGCGAGAGGATGAGAATAAGGCCACGGAAGGCAATCATCCAGCGTGGCGTGGACTGCTCGGGAATCGTCCCCACTGCACCTACTCCGCCGCTCCCTTCCGGCGGCATGAAGTCTTCAGGGAAGCCAAACTGGCGACCGTCGGTCGGGAAGGGCGGTTGCAGGCTGCCGGGCTCGGTGGAGCCGCTGAGCCCCTCAACGCCCGGCACCACGCCGCGCTGAATCGGCGACCGCGCCGCGGTCGGCTCGAAGGGAATCCAGCCGTAGCCGGGGAAGTAGACCTCGACCCAGGCGTGCGCGTTCCGATCCCGGTAGAGGAAGCCGCCGGCCTGCTCATCGTAATCAGCCGGGTAGTAGCCCACCACCATCCGGCTCGGGATCCCGAGAATCCTCAGCAAGACGATCATCGCGGTCGCGTAGTAGGTGCAGTAGCCTTCGGGACGCTCGAAGAGGATGTAGTCGACCACGTCGGGAACTCGCGGCTGCGCGATGTTCTCGTTGTAGGTGATGTGCGATCGCAGGTAGCTCTCGATCGCTTCGGCGACGTCGTACGCGTTCGTTTTGCCCGCAGCGAGCGAGTGGGCGAGCTCGACCGTGCGGGCGGAGACGACAGGAGGGAGCTGAGTGTAGCGCTGGTAGATCGGCTCCGGATAGACGCCGTACTCGGTCGCCGTCACCTCCTGCCAGGGCATGAATAGGTCGTCTTCGCCTGAATAGAGCTGCGTTGCCCGCTGAGCGGCTTGCCGGAGCTGCTCCGGCGTGGCCACGCTGACGCTGGAGACGACCTCATAGCGGAACCCCTGGCGTACAGCGTCTTGGGCAAAGAGCGCCTCGACATCATCGTAGACCGGCAAAGGTCCGCTGTACCACAGGTATTTGACCCGGTAGCCCCCTTCCTTATCGATGTAGTAGGATGCCTCGATGCCCCGCTGCCGGAGCTGGCGGAGCAGGGCCTGAATCTGCGGCAGCTCGGGAGGCGAGCCGTACTCCGGCTGCTCTTCCTGTGGGGTCGGGGTGGATTCTGATCCAGGAGGCGGCGTTGCCTGCTGGGCCCCCTCGGGGGTCGGTGCCAGCGTTGTCGGCCCGCCGGCTTCAGGAGCCGGGGATGGCGTCGGCTGTGGCGGGGTGAAATCGGCTTTCTTCAATAGCTCGACCAATGGCCGCAACTCCGGGGGGACGGCGTCGAGCTCAACCTGCTGCACGTCGATCATCGTGCCGCCGTTGTCGAACCAGCTCACCTGGGCTCTCACCGGCCGGCTCACCGAGACCGGCTGGCCGGTGGTGAAGATCACGGCACTGCGCGGCTGGATCACCTCGACAGCGAACCGTTGCTCCACCCGCGACTCCGACGACCAGGCCATACTCGGCAGTGGCTCGTCGGCACGCAGCTCAACGAGTGGCCCATCCACAAAGCCTGAGCTCTGTGCAGGCGATGGGGAGTTGCTCTGGTTCGCCGGGTCCAGGTCGGTCTGCCAGCCCTGTCCGGTGAAGATGTTGTACCGGTGGGCGACGAGGTAGGGGGCGCTCTCGCCGGTCACCAGCAAGACTGGTTCATCGCTGAGCCTGAGCGGGCCGCCGAGCTGGAAGGAGCTACCGAAGCTGGCGAAGCCGCCCACGCCGGGACCGCCAGGCCGGCGCACCGACGGGAACCACTCGGCAAGGGTGTCGCGCGCACGCTCCCACGGTCCATCAACCTGCCGCCAGGCCGCCGCGGCACGCTCGCTATGGATCGTCAACGGCACCAGCCAGCCGCCGATCATCACCGCGATCGCTAGGTAGGTGAGCACCCACATCGCCTGCCAGGCGATCGCCCCGGAGTAGGGCACGCCCAGGCGTCGCCACGACCACTCGCGCGCTGCCAGGTTCACCCTGCCGACCAGCACCATCGCCGCGAACAGGTAGAGGAGCAGGTAGGCGATCGATACCTTGCGGGAGTAGCCCAGGTTCGTGAGCAGGACGATCCCCGGCAGCAGCACGCTCAACCAGGGATGCCGTCGTCGCAAGACCAGCCACGTCGCGCAGTAGGCGATCAGGTAATGGATCGCCGCCATCAACAGGATGAAGAGGTACAGGTCCTCAGCGCGCTCTCCCTGCCGAATCGCCGAGAACCACTGGGCCCAGCGGGTCCAGAGGAACCACAGCTTGTCGCTCCAGCCACCGAGCTCGTCGCTGAGCTGCCGGCTCATTCGCCAGAGGATGACTATGATCCCGATGAGCACCATCACCAAGTGCGAGAGCCAGATCGGCAAGCGACGCCATTCCGACAGGACCAGCCCGATGACGAGGCCAGCGGCCGCGATGCCCGGCAACACGTCGAGCCCATCGGCCCAATCCGCCCGGACGGTAGACCAGGTTGCCGCCATGACGACGATCGCGACCAGCCAGAATGTGGACCAGCCGGCTTCTGGGCTCACTCGCTTCCACCAGGTCTTCACCATCGCGATTCTCTCCGCCATCCACGCGCGCTCGAGCGCGGCTCACAGGTTCGCCGTCGTCGGCATGCCCGCTGCACGTCCCTGCCCGGCCAGCGCCCGCGCGATGTCGTCCCCGTACTTCACGAGATAGGTCGGCACTCCGACGGCTGCCAGGTCGCTCACCACCAGGAGGCTGCTCTCGGCACTGCCGAACGTGCTCGGCTCGACGATGACCGCCATGCTGCGCACATGCCGCGCCGTCAGCTCGACGAGCCCGCGCACCCAGCTCTCGTCCGTCGAGGGGGTGATCACGATTGCCGTGCTGTTCCGGGTCAGGTATCCGGCCTCCGAGAACAGGGCCTCAGCCAGCGGCCGCTCGCCGTCAGCACTGAGGATAGCCAGCAGCTCGAGGATCTTCACCATCTGCCGGGCACCACGATCGGCCGGGATCATGACCGGCTGCCGGGTATTGGCGATCAGCCCGACATTTCGGTTCTGGTCCAGGAAGTGACGAGCCAGCGATGCCGCGATCGTGATGGCGTATTCCTCGGTCGAGTCCAGCCAGAAGCTGAGCGGGAGCGCTTCCCCGGAGTTCGGGTGCCGGCCCCCGCTCCAGAACGTGGCCCGCACGTGATGTCGGGCTTCCATGTCGAGGATCAACCAGATGTCGGTCGAGGGATCGAGCTCGAACTCCTTCACCATGAGCTGCCCGGTCCTCGCCGTTGCCGACCAGGCGATCCGGTTGAAGCTGTCACCCGGCAGATACTGCCGCACCCCGGCAGCGTTGGGGGTCACGAACGGCGTGCGCCGCTGGAGTGAAGTCCCGCCGGCCAGCTCGCCGTGGGGCAGCCGGAAGCCGCTCAGGTCGACTGTCGCGGGGTAGACGACCAGCTCCTGCACATACGGTACGATCTGCCGGGTAGGAAAGAGACCGAAAGGGTCCCCGGACGAAAGCGTCATCGGGCCCAGCCGGAAGCGACCGCGGCGCGCGCACCACGTCTGTGCCTTCCAGTTCGCAGCATCCCGCGGCCCCAGGTGGATCACCCGGCTGAGCCGATGCCCCGGCAGATCCGAGTGGTCGATCACCTCGATCCACAGCTTCGCAAACCGGCTGGAATTCTCGACTCGGATTCGCTCGACCAGCAGGTCACCCACCTGCGCCCGGTCGGTCGCGGTCCGCCGCGTGACCGTGAGGCCGCGCAGGCTCAGGCGACTCCAAACATAGGAGAGCAGCAACAGGCCGAGGAGGATGAAGAAGAGCTTATCGAAGACCTGCCAGCGGTTGAGCTGGGAGAGGACGAGGACCAGCAGCGCCAGTGCGCCGAGCTTGAGCCAGTTCATTACTCCGCACCAAATGGCAGGCGACGCCGCGGCGCCTCGACCGGTCGCGTGACGGTGGGCCGGGCACCCGGCACTGGGATCCGCGCCAGTACGTCGCGTACGACGGCGCGGCTATCCACGCTGCGCATCCGGGCGGCCGGGCTCACGATGATCCGGTGCGCTAGTGTCGCCTCGGCCAGGTCTTTGATGTCATCCGGGATCACGTAGTCACGTCCCTGCATCGCCGCCCAGGCGCGGGACGTGTTGTAGAGCGCCAGCGAGCCGCGCGGCCCCGCGCCGAGGTAGACCTCCTCGTGCTGTCGCGTCGCCTCGACGATCGACACGATGTACTCCTTGAGCAGGTCATCGACGTGCACCTGCCGCACAGCCTCTTGCGCCGCAACCAGCTCTTCGACCGAGACGACCTGGCCCAGCCGCTCCAGCGGGTGCTGATAATGCTGGCGGTTCAAGATCTCGATCTCGCTCCGGTGGTTCGGGTAGCCGAGCGAGATCCGGATCAGGAAGCGGTCGAGCTGTGCCTCCGGAAGCGGGAACGTGCCCTCGTACTCGATCGGGTTCTCTGTCGCCAGCACGATAAAGGGTACTGGCAGCTCGTAGGTCACGCCATCGACGGTGACCTGCCGCTCCTCCATGGCCTCGAGGAGCGCCGACTGCGTCTTGGGGGTCGCACGGTTGATCTCGTCGGCCAGCACGATCTGAGCGACGACGGGCCCCGGTCGATACTCGAACCGCCCCGTTTGCTGGTTGAAGATGCTTACTCCGGTGACATCTGAAGGCAGGAGGTCTGGGGTGAACTGGATACGCTTGAAGCTGGACCCGATGCTCCGCGCGATCGCTTTGGCGAGCACCGTCTTGCCGACGCCTGGCACATCCTCGATCAGCACATGGCCCCGGCAGAGCAGGGCCACCAGCACCAGTCGCACTTCTCGAGATTTCCCGACGATTACCCTCTCGACGTTCTCACTGATCACCTCGGCAAGTGCCCGCACGTCAACGTTCATGGCCTTTCCTCTTCTGCGGTGACCGCAATCGTCTTCGGCAACACGCACTAGGAAAGTCGGCAGCACGCTCGCGAACGAGCCTCTGTCTCTCTCCCGTCGCGCATGCCTCGCGCCGGTACGTCGAACTCAGCCTCTCCCCAAGCGTCGCCAGTGCTTCCCCCACCCGAGACACCGCGAATTATAGCAATCAGTCGGTCTTGAGCCACTTGGACGATTCTGCTGAGCGAACCAAGTTGCGCGCCGTGCCTCAGCGGCAACCCTCTGATCGCGCGAAGAGCCGGCTCGCGAAGAAGGAGGAAACTTCCATCGCCCATCCCACCGGCATGCCCATCACTGGTACGGCTCGCCCGGGAGTTCGGATTGTGCAGGACGATGAGCGTCGTCATCACGCCTGCTCAGCAGCGCCTTATCCCGAAAGCCATCTCTACAGAGAGTAGTACTCGTAAGACAACGACTCGGTTCCTGCCACCCTCGCTGCATTCCACAACGAGTGAGGATAGCAGCCCAGGCAAGAGTGAAACTGAGCGCTGGTTTAGAATATGGTAAGAATTTGATAAGAAGGCAGCAGGGCCAGGCAGTCGTTGAGCATCCAATCCGGCCAGCCGGCCACGCTCAGACCTGAGGACTCGAATTCAGCCAGGGAACCCTCCAGGGGCGCAAAGCGCTCCAGTCGGGAAGCGAGCCCGGCACGGCGCCTCGGCTCTGTGAGCGACGTGCAGATACCGGCAACCAGACCAGGCAGAGCAGAAGATACTAGCGGCGGGCCT
>BEIC01000016.1 GCA_002898875.1 bacterium HR26 | reverse complement strand
GCTGCGGCTCTACCGCAGCGCGCCGATGACGACTGAGGATTTTCGTCGCTGGCGCGAGGCGCTGAGCCGGCTCGCTGTCCCCTGCCTGATCGCCTGGGGCGCGCGCGACCCGGCTTTCCGAGCGGACGAGGCACGCGAGCTGGCGCGCCTGATCCCCGGTGCCCGGCTGGTGCTCTTCGCGCACGCTAGCCACTTCCTGCCCGAGGACCGGCCTCAGGCGCTGGGCCGGCTGATCAGCCCCTTCCTGGAGCGCCCGGAGGCAGTGCCCCACCAGGGCTAGCGCCCCCACCACGCTGTCGGCACGACTGCTTTCGGGTTTCCCCATCGAGCGTCCGTACGGGAGCGCGAAAGGATGGAGCACATATCCATGCGTACGATCCGGCCGCCCGCCGTGGCCCTCGTCGGGCTCGCGCTCGCCGGCTGAGGTCTCCGCCGGGCGAGGGACAGATCCAATCGACTTACCGCACAGGACAAACGCCTGTCATCTGCCGAAGGCGCAGCCGAAGCGCGTAGACCAGGAGGGCGACCGAGACCAGGCCGATCAGGGGTTGAAGCGGCGCAAAATAGGTCAGCGCCCCGCTGGCTCCGAGGGCAAGCACGACAATCTTGTTGCAGACCGGGCATCCGACGGCCAGGATGGAGAGAATTCCCCCGCCAGCGACCTTTCCCTCGCCGATCATGGGAGCGTGACTCTTCGTGAAATAGGTGGCCGCGACGAGCCCCAGGAGAACGGACGTCACGGCCCAGAAGGCGTAGTTCAACGGGCCAGCGGGAACCATGCGGGTAAAGAGCGGGTTGGGAATGATCGCGGTCGGGATTCCGGTGAGCACGCCGGCAGCAATGGTCGAAGGCACGGCCAGGAGCCAATACTGCACCGGCAGTTGTCGGAGCTGTCCTAACCGCGCGGGCACCATCACCACACCTCCAATACGCTAGCGATCACTAGCCCTGTTTAGGGCAACGTTGCGAAACTCCTGGTCTCCGCGCGCCGAGTCAGCCCTCTGGCCCCTTGGTCCGGTCATGCTGCATGAAAAACAGGTGCGCGTGTATCGCTGTACTGCCGTACAACAGAACTTTCCCTTCCCCGCGCTACTGCCCCGGCGCCGACTCGAAGCGGGAGGGGCACTGCGTCAACAAGGTGTCGGCCGCGATCGGCTGGCCCGCGCGGTACCGCCCCTCCACGATCACGTACCGCCCCTCCGCAAAGATGTCCGGCAACACGCCTTCGTAGACCACCGCCAGCCGGCTGCTCCCATCCGTGATCGCAAAGCGGATCGGCTCCCCAGGACCACCCAGCCTGATCGAGCCAGGCACCACCTCCCCTCCAACCCGCACTCGCTTCCCCTCCACCGCCCCCGCCCGCTGCTCCAGCTCGCTCACCGTGACGAAGTAGGAGGCAGCGGTACTCTGGAGCCCGGTGTACATCAGGTATCCCACCGCCCCCGCGATCGCCAGCGCCGCCACCAAGAGCCGCAGGTCGAGCCAGCGCCGTCGACCCTTCTCCACCGGCTGGGCCAAGGCTGTCCCGCTCACCGCGCCTCCTCGCTTATGCACCACGTGTCAGCGGAAGCCGGCCCCCGGATCGGGCGGGTAGAGCACCGAGAGCAGCACCCCCAGCACGTAGGCCACCGTCCCCAGCGCCAGGATCACCCACCCGGAGCCGAACGCCCATCGCGCCCTGCGAGCCCTGCCAGCCCGCCGCGGGCGAACCGACCAGGCCAGCCACAACGCCAGCCCACCAGCCACCACCTTCACCGCCAGCAGCGCCACGTAGCCCCCCGTCCCCCGCCCATCCGACAGCCGGTCGAACATGAGCGCCACGCCTGAGCCTACCAGCAACGCCGTCGCCGCCATCGACCACCGGCGGAACCCCTCCTGCGCTCGCTGGGCCAGCTCCAGCGCCTCCGGCCCCGAGCCTCGGCGCAGCGGGCGCACCGCCAGCAGGTAGGACAGCCCGCCGCCCAGCCAGACCACCGCCGCCACCGCATGCACCACCCGCAGCACGATCCGCGCGACTGCCGCCAGCTCCACCGCTCGCTCGCATCACGCTCACCGACACCGCCCACCCAGCTCCACTCGCCGGAGCACCCCGCGCGGGTAGCCAGCGCTCGAGCACCGCAGGTACGCGCTGCCTGCTCGTCCGGCGGCAGGGCTCACGAGCCGCCCCCGAGCTCCCGCACGATCGCCTCCAACTGCTCCACCGACTCGACCGGCCCAGTGTACTTGCCCAGCAGCCGGCCATCGGGCCCGATCACGTACGTCTCCGGCACCCCGGACACCCCGTACTCGATCGAGACCAGCCCGTCCCTATCCAAAGCGTTGGGGTAGCTCAGCCCGAACTCCGCCAGGAAGGCCCGCGCGTCGGGCTCCTTATCCCAGACATCGACCCCGAGCAAGACGACGCTGCCCCCGGCATGCCGCGCGGCGAACTGCCGGAGCACCGGCGCCTCCTCCCGGCATGGGGGGCACCAGGAGGCCCAGAAGTTGAGCACCACCGTCCGGCCCCGATAGGCAGCAAGCGACATCGGGCGGCCGTCGAAGGTCGTCAGCGTGAAGCCGGGGGCCAGTCGCCCCTCGAAGCGGATCAGCTTGCCGGCAGTGTTGACCCGCCCGCCCACCCCCAGCTCGGAGGCGGCGCGCGGGGAGGCAATGGCATAGGTCAGGATCCCGAGGAGGGCCAGCACCGCAGCGCTCACGATGAGGGGAAGGATCCGGCTGCGCACGCCCGGCACCGCCAGCGACTCCACGCTCGCTCCTCCCATCGCCGGCCCAGCCACGCGGCCCGTCCGTGGCCCCACAAGTATTCACCACCAGGCCACACCCGCAAAGCACTCGGAAGCCGGAACGAACCGCCGAGCATCTCGGCGCACCCTTCACTGGGAGTGCCATAACCCTGAGCAGCGGCATGTGGTAGACTGCGCCAACGATGAGCGCGGTACGGTATCTGGCGAACCATCGGCATCATGTCGGGTTGACGGCGCTCCTCGCGCTGGCCGTCGCACTCCACCTCACGCTCTACGACGCTGACCACTCCTTTCAGTGGCCCTTCAGCGTGCGTATGCAGCCAGAGTTCCATAACGCTCACGGCGGCGTACCGGAGCGGTGGTACGGTGACACGGCCCTCGTGCATCCTGGTGACGACTCCCCTCGAGGGGCTTGCTCCACGTCGGAGGCACGCGTAGAGCCACGCTCAGCCACGCTCGGTGGAGCGCTACCGAGACTCGCTGTCGCCTCTGTCGATTGTCCTGGCGAAAGCCGATCACCCTCATCGCCATCAGCACGCCCGATTGGGCCGGAAAGGCAAGCCCTCCTGCAACGCTTCACGCTATGACGGCCGTGCGGGCCATCAGGTATGGCCCGCAGCCATCGCCGCCGTTCAACCGGATCGCGAAGCGTGTCGGGAGGGAGAATCCAGTATGCGTTCCGTACTCCTAGCGCTGATCGTGCTCGCCCTGCTCCTAGGCGGGGTCGGCGTCTGGTGGATTGCGCGTTCGAGCACGCCGACTCCAGGGAATGGCCCAGGTATGACGGCTTCTCTCGAGGAGGTGAGGGCGACGCCGACCTCCAGCGTTCCACTCGCTGAGGCCGAGCGGGGCGGCCAGCCACTCGAGTACACGATGGACGGTGACGTCAAGGTGTTCAGGCTGACTGCCAGCGCGGTGCGCTGGCCGATCCTCCCCGACGTCTCGGTGGTCGCCCTCGCCTACAACGGGCAAGTGCCGGGGCCGACGATCCGGGTCGTCCAGGGTGACAAGATCCGGGTCGTCCTCCGCAACGAACTGGACCAGCCGACGACCATCCACTGGCATGGCCTCGAGGTACCCAACGCGATGGATGGCGTGCCCGATGTGACGCAGCGACCGGTCAGACCCGGTGAGGAGTTCAGCTACGAGTTCACCGTCACTCAAGCAGGGACCTTTATGTACCACTCGCATTACGAGGCCACGCAAGCCACGCGGGGCCTCGGCGGCGCCTTTATCATCGAGCCGAAGGACGGCGACCCTGTGCAGGCCGATCTCGATATCCCTCTGGTGTTGCAGGAGTGGGGCATAGACCCCGCGACCGGAGAGCCGCTCGGCGACATGCCGGGCATGCCTGGGATGTCAATGACCAATTTCTTCACGATCAACGGGAAGGCCTTCCCGGCGACGGAGCCGATCCGGGTCAAGCAGGGACAGCGGGTTCGGCTGCGGTTGATCAACTTCGCCTCTGAGGTGCCGCATCCAATCCACCTCCACGGCCAGCCCTTCAAAGTGATCGCCAAGGACGGCTACCCCTGGGATGGGCCAATCGCGGTGACCCAGCTCGTCGGGGCAGGCGAGAGCTATGACCTGCTCTTCACCGCGGAGAATCCTGGTACCTGGCTGCTCCACTGCCACGTCCCGCACCACACCACCAACAACGGTGAGGAGATGGGTGGGATGATCCTGCAGATAGTGATTGAGCCAGCGAGCGGTTAAGCGCTGGCCTTCTCGAGAATACCCGCGATGAACACGAATGCACTGGTGAGAATGGACGGGAGAGAGCCGATGTCGATGCTGCGAGCCCCAGAGTTCCGGCTGGCAACTGGCATCCTGGCATTGCTGATGCTCGCCGCCACGCTAGCGGCGTGTGGCGCGAGGGGGATCTCGGATGCCAACACGGCGTCTGGTGAGGAAAAGGCAACGCTCACGCTCGCAGTTGATCCAGATCCCCCCGTTGCGAACCAAGAGGCGAGGCTCACTATCCAGGTGAGGGACGCGAGCGGGAAGGGGGTACCGGGGACCAACGTCGAAGTCGTCGCCGAGCACGCTGGCATGAACATGGGGAAGCTCACCGGTGTCGCAACGGACGTTGGCGGTGGAACGTACACGACAACGATCACACCGACGATGGCGGGTACCTGGAAGGTGCGCGTCACTGTCGACGTGAATGGCAAAACACAGCAGGCGACCTTCGAGCTGCAGGTGAAGTAGCACCGACGCTGGGCGCGATCACCCGACCACCTCCTCTGGCACGACAGTCGTGCCGGTAGGTGGAGGCTGATGCCGTATCATGACAGTCCATCTACGCTGCATGGCCGATCCTTGGATCGGCCATGCAGCAATCCCGGCAATACCTGAAACACGTATGGTCGCGAAGAGGTGTAGCTATGCTACGGCTGGTCGCTGATCGCTGGCTTCGCCAGTACTGTACCGGGCCGATCACCGCTGCTTCCACCAGTAGACCCCCTGACCCGCCCAGTAGCCAATCACGACTGCCACGCCGGTCACCAGCCAGTGAAGGGGGTGCATGGCGGCCTGCGGTATGCTCGCCTCGGCCGCGAGGTAGCCGATAGGGAGCGCCATGAATCGCGACGCCCAGTTCAGGCTGTGGCAGACTAGGGGGTAGCAGCCAGGGTGGCTGGAGGTGCAGGGATGCTCCACATCGAGATCGGGATCGACCCGGTCATTGCCCAGATCGGCCCGCTCACGCTGCGCTGGTACGGGCTCGCGATCGCGGTGTCGATTATCATCGCAGTTGTCATCACCCGCCGTGAGCTGTTGCGCCGCGGCATCTATCCCACCAATTATGACACCCTCGTCTTCTGGACAGTCGTCGGCGGCATCCTCGGTGCCCGGCTCTTTCACGTCCTCGATTATCCGGAACGCTTCATCGAGAATCCCTTGAAAATCTTCGCGTTCCAGGAGGGCGGACTGGCGATCTACGGCGCGGTGACTGGAGGCTTCCTGAGTGTCGCGATCCTGTCCCGGACCTTTCAGCTCCCGTTTCTCCAGTTGGTTGACTCCATCGCTCCTGGCCTTGTGCTCGCTCAGGCATTCGGCCGATTCGGCTGCATCGTGAACGGAGACGCCTGGGGCGCGCCGACGAACTCGCCCTTCGCGTTTGTCTACACGAACCCGAAGGCCTTGCTGCCGCGCGACCTGCTCAACGTGCCCACGCATCCGTATCCGGTGTACGACATGGCGCTCAACCTCGCGGTCTTTGTGGTTCTCTGGCAGCTCCGCAAGCGTCAGATGCCGCCGGGCACGCTCTTTGCCACCTTCGTCGCTCTCTATGCGGCCGGACGCTTCGTAATCAGTTTTGTGCGGCAGGAGCGAATCTGGTTCTGGGGCTTACAGGAGGCCCAGGTCGTTGCCATTGTTGCTCTGCTCGCTGCACTCGTCACTCTCGCCTGGCTGCGCTGGCTCCGCCAGGCCGCGCCAGCTTCGGCTGCCGGCGATTAGTGTCGCCTGGCGCAATCCAACGCCCATGAGCGTGCGAGGGCAGTGATGCTAACCAGCGCCTCCGGCATGTGCGGGCTGCTCGGAGTGGTTCCGCCGTGCGCTTCCTCATGCAGGCAGGCCAGGGCTAGGCTCTCAGCACAGCCCGGACATCGCGCGCGAAGCCGACCGAGTCCAGGAACGCTTCAGTGACAAGGCTGGGGCGCAGGCCGGTCCGGTCCACCCCATCCCAGTTGGCCTGCTCGTAGGCCAACACGCAGGCCAGGACCTCGCCCAGCTCACCCTCGTGCTCCAGCAGCGCGCGGGCCACGTCCTCGGACAGCGGCAACATCTCCACCACCTTCGACATCGGCAGGTCGAGGAGCGCGTCCAGCACCGAGAGTAGCCCAACCAGGAAGTAGCTCTCCCGGTTGAAGCGGCCCATCGCCCCGGCCAGCAGCTCGCACATCCTGGCACGAACGATCGCGGTGGTCATCAGCTCGTGCGGCTTCCCAGCAACGCCGGCCATCACGATCAGGCTGAGCCAGGCGCTGACCAACCGCGTGCCGAGCAGGAGCAGCGCCTGCCGTACCGACTCCACACGCGTGCGCCGGCCATACCAGACGGAGTTGACCAGCCGCAGCAGCTTGTAGGTTAGCCCGACATCCTGGGACACCAGCGCCTCGAGCTCGGCGAAGTCGGCCTCCGGATCTTGCAGGCGGGTCAGCAGCAGCAGTGGCGTTCGACTTGCCGGGCTGCGCCGGCCACGGACGATGTCGGGCTGGTAGAGGAAGGAACCCTGAAAGTAGTCGAAGCCCAGATCGCGACAGCGGGCGAAGTCCTGATAACTCTCGACCCCGCCGGCCAGCAGCCGGACGCCGTGGTGCTGGAGCGGCGTCATGATCTCCCGCAGCGCCGCCGTATCGCGTCCCCGCACATCCACCCGCACGATATCCGCCCGCTCCACCAGCGGGAGCAGGGCCGGCTGGCCGGCGAATCCGTCCACCGCCACCATGCAACCCTGGAGCGTCAGGTTCCTCGCCAGCTCGAGCACCGAGTGATCGGTCGCAATCTGCTCGTCGAGCTGGATCACGAGCCGCTCCTGCGGCAGCGCCGGAGCCAGGTCTTCCAGCAGGAGGAGGACGAGCTCGCTCGGCAGGTTGAGAAAGGCGAGCTTGTCGCCGACGATTGCGTCCAGGCCGATCTCGACCAGCGTGTCCAGCACGAGCTGCGCGGCCGCGCGCTTGCTCTCGAAGCTGCCGTTCGCGCGCACGCCGGCTGGCTGGAGGAATAGCTCGTAGCCGCAGACCTCGAGTCCGCGGTCGTAGATTGGCTGCCTGCCGATGTACACATCGCGCACAGTCGAACCCCTCCCACAGTCAGGGGTCGGCGGCACCGGCCATGCGCTGGATAGGAAGACTTTCCTAGCCGAAGGAAGTTCTCCCGTCCCATCAGGCCATCCCGCCGGCTTGCGGTGCTAGCTCGCGCCAGACGGGGCCGTTGGGATAGGCGTAGGTAGCCAGCGATTCTGGCTTCATGGCGATGCTGTAGCCTGGCTGCGTCGGGGCCTGGTACCGGGCATCTCTGATCACCACCGGGTCGAGGAAGTGCTCGTGCAGGTGATCGACGTACTCGATCACCCGGTTCTCCATCGAGCCGCTCACGGCGATGAAGTCGAACATCGCCAGGTGCTGCACGTACTCACACAGCCCCACCCCACCGGCGTGCGGGCAGACCGGCACCCCGAACTTGGCTGCCAGCAGCAGCACCGCCAGCACCTCGTTCACCCCCCCGAGCCGGCAGGCATCGATCTGGCAGAAGCGGATGGCCTGCGCCTGCATCAATTGCTTGAAGAGAACCCGGTTAGCGCAGTGCTCGCCGGTTGCCACGCCGATCGGGGCGAGCTCGCGGGCGATGGTCGCGTGACCCAGCACGTCGTCCGGGTGCGTCGGCTCCTCGATCCACCAGGGATCGAACTCAGCTAGTTCCCGCATCCAGGCGATCGCCTCCGGTACGTCCCAGCGCTGGTTCGCGTCCATCATCAGCCGGCGCCCCGGCCCGATCGCCTCTCGGATCAGGCGAGCCCGGCGGCGGTCGGCTTCCAGATCCTCCCCCACCTTCATCTTGATGGCGTCGAAGCCCTGGGCCACCGCCTCCCGGCTGAGCGCCAGTACCTGCTCGTCTGGGTAGCCGAGCCAGCCGGCCGAGGTGGTGTAGGCCGGGTAGCCCCGGGCCAGCAGCTCCTGCTCACGCTCGGCACGCGAGGGGGCCTGCCGCCGCAGGATCTCGAGCGCCTCGTCCGGCGTCAGCGCGTCGGTGATGTGGCGGAAGGGGATGCAGGAGACGAGCTGCTCCGGGGTGAGATCGGCCAGCAGCTTCCAGACCGGCTTGCCCTCCGCCCTGGCCCAGAGATCCCAGACCGCGTTGACCACGGCCGCGGTGGCCAGGTGGAGCACGCCCTTCTCCGGCCCCACCCAGCGAAGCTGGCCGTCGGCCGTGAGCCGGTACCAGAACCGGGCAAAGTCGGCGGTAATGTCTTCCAGCCGTTGCCCAACCACGAAGGGCGCCAGCGAGCGCACAGCGGCCACGCACAGCTCATTGCCCCGGCCAATAGTGAAGGTGAGCCCGTGGCCCTCGAGCCCCGGGCTGTCGGTGGTGAGCACCACGTAGGCGGCCGAATAGTCGGGGTCCGGGTGCATGGCGTCGGACCCGGTCAGCGTCCGCGAGGTCGGAAACCGGATATCGTGAACCTGAATCCCGGTGATCGTCGCCGGCATCGCTTGCCTCCCTTCTCTCCAGTACTCTTCAGTACTCTTCGGGCACCACCGAAGTTCTCCGCCCGCGACCCGCTGGCCGGCAGGTGCTGGCGTGGAGACCGGCCACTGCCGGTGCTCAGCAGCAGCGGGAGATCACGTGCAGCGCGCCGCTCACGCCGTCTCGCTAGGCTGGGTGGGCGGTGCCAGATGCGCCGGCAGCCGGAGGGCGCGCAGCGTTAGGCCATCGTCCTCGAACCGCAGCCAGCCCAGCGCCTCCAGCAGCCGGAGGTAGGCTCCCAGCTCGCGCCGGCGAACGACCGGGTCGGTCGCTCCCTCCCTCTCCACCTGGGCCAGATCGAGCTCGAGGAGCGCCTCGGCCAGGGTGAAGATGCTCGCCTTCCCGTCTCGCAGCGCGCTCGCGACCAGCCTAGCCAGCCGGTGCTCGGACGCCAGGCGGTTGAGCAGAGCGGCATCCGCCGCGACGGCCGCCCCCTCCGGCGCGCGGCGGAACTTGCGGTTGCCCTTGGGCGTGCGCGGATTCGAATCCGGCACGAAGTCGGCCTCATGCTCGCACTGTCCGAGCAGCGGGCAGCCGTGCGCCTCGCACGGCGGGATCCGCGTGTTGATCGGAGTAAGCAGTCCGAGGCCGGCCAGCAGGGTGAAGTCGATCCCGGCCCGCGGCTCGTGGTAGTGCCGGCAGGCGACGCCCTCGTCGATCTCGATCAGGAGCTGCTGGATCCGCCGGGGATCGGCCATTCGCACCCTCCTGCGCTTAGGGCAGGCGCCGGCTATCCAGCACGCGTGCCTGCCCTTGCCGCTCCAGCCGCTCGATCTCCGCGAAGAGCGCCCGGTAGTACCGTCGGGCCTCGTCCTCCTCCGGCCGGCCGGGGTCGCGGGTGAACGTCGAGCGGTCGCCGACGATGACCAGCGCCCGACGCGCGCGGGAGATCGCGACGTTCATCCGGCGCCAGTCGGCGTGCAGCCGGCCGATAGCGGCCTCGTCGTTGCTGTTGACCAGGCTGACCACGATCACCTCGCGCTCGCTGCCCTGAAAGCGATCGACCGTGTCGACCCGCACCGCGGCCAGCGCCGGGTCGCGCCGCTGCAGCTCCTGCCGGATCCGGTTGTTCTGCCGCCGATAGGGCGAGATGACGCCGATCTCGCGGACGATCTCCACGCGCCGCGCCGGGGGCAGCGATCCGACCAGCTCGGCGAGCAGCGCGGAGACGATCTCCGCCTCGCGCGGGTTGTCGCGCGCCTCGTCCGGCGAGCCGCCAGCGGTGAAACGCGCCCCGCTGTCGCGCGCGTCGGGGTCAGCTTCGGTGGTGATCAGGACGACCGGCGGCCCATCCCAGATCGAGCCGGCTGGCCCAGGCATCCCCAGGCCGGCGAGCCAGCCGGACAGTGTCTGCTCGGCGACGGCTTGTGTGCCGGGTACCAGGCGCCCCTCGTAGAAGGTCTGGCTGACCAGGGTACAGATCGGCGCGTTCATCCGGTACTGCTCGGTCAGGGTGATCAGCGCGTGCGGGTAGAGGCGAGCCAGCCGCTCGAACGCCGAGGTGCGCAGGCTGTCGCCCGCTTCCAGGCCGAGCTGGCGGAAGGCCTCGGGCACCGGCGGGGGGATCAGCTCGTCCGAGACGACCGGCGGGAGCTGGCGGTGGTCGCCCACGAGCACCAGACGGCCGGCGTAGCCGGCCGGGAGGTGACGCAGCGCCTGCAGCATGGCCGGCTCGGTCGCCTGCCCGGCCTCGTCGACGATGACCAGCTCGAAACTCAGCCCGCGCAGCTCGGCGGAGTCGGCCGAGCCCAGCGTGCCGACGAAGATGCCAGCGTGGTCGTGGCACGTCTGCGCTCGCCGGATCAGCCGGAAGAGAGCGGTAGCCCCGTCCCCGGCCAGATCGGCCTCGTCCAGCGCCTGACGCGCGCCGGCCCGCTCGGCCAGGGTCTGGCGAGCGACCCGCTCGTCCATGTCCGCGCGCCGCCCACCGACCCGGATGATGAACGGCGCCACCTCGGGAAACCGGTCGAGCAGCTTGAGCACGACCTCGTCAGCGGCGCGGTGGGTGTTGGTGAGGACGAGAACTGGCCGGCGATCCTGCTCAGCCTTGCCGTCGTAGTCGAAGAGGTGCCGGGCCAGAAAGGTGCGCGCCAGGTGGGCGATCAACGAGGTCTTGCCGGTGCCGGGCGGCCCCTGGATCAGCAGCAGGTCTCCGGGCTGCAGCGCCAGCACGGCCGCCAGCGCGTGCCGCTGGGTCGCGTTCAGGTCGGGCGCCGGCGGCGCCGGCGCCTGGCCAGGTGGGGACGGCGGCTCGGCGCCGAGCAGGATGCGGGCCAGGCGCGGCAGCTCGTCGACCAGCACTTTGCGACCCCGGACGCCGGTGCTGGCCATCGCAGAGACCAGGAAGTCGGTCAGCCCCTCGAGCTGCCACTGGCGCATGTCGTACCCGCCGAGGAGGTCGACCCGGTAGGTTCCCTCTGGGTCAACGCGATCGTTGAGGCGTATGACGATCTCACGCTCGCCCACCGCCTCCACGGTACCCTCGACCGAGAAGATCTGGCCCGGCGCGCGCCGTTCCGGCGTCACCAGCACCCGGTCGTCCTCACGGATCCGCGTCTCGATCCGGTCATCGCGGGTGAAGACCGCGACGAGGCCGGTCTGCTCGACCCACCGCAGTCGGCCGATCGTGATGCCCTCGGCCTGCTCCAGGGTCTCTGCTGGCGTGTTGACTAGGTGGAAGAGCACCTCGCGCGAGGCTCGCTCCTCGGCCTTGAGCTGGCGATGAAACCAGGCCCAGTAGGCGAAGAGCCGGTTGGGAGCATAGCGGAAGAGCGAGTAGAGCCGCGGGCCAGCGCGCCGGGTACCGTAGACGCAGACACCCCGGCGCTGGGCAGGACAGATCCGGCACGGAGGCCGGGGCCGCAAGAGCTCGAAGCTGCCGCCCAGCTCGCGCAGCCGCCAGTCGTCACCGGCCCGGTCGAGCAGGTAGCGGTCGTAGCCGGTGAAGAGGCCAGTGGCAACGCAGTAGCCGATGTTGCGCGCCTGGGCGATGAGGTCGACGACGCGGTCATCGCGAGTCGAGAGGTCGAGTCGCAGACGACGTACCAGCGGGTGGTCCTCCAGCGGCAACGGCTTGATGCGCGCCCCCTGGATCTCCTCGACGACGGCTTCAGCTCCCCCCGCACCGAAGCTGTGCAGGATCTCGCGGTAGGCCAGCGCCTGCAGTCCACCCGGGTGGCGCTCGCCGGTCTGCGGGTCCAGCTCAGCGTCCATGCCGCGGGTCTTGATCTCGACGAGCCGCAGCGGCTCACCGCCCAGCGGCTCCTCGACCCGATCCGCCCGTCCGGAGATGCCCCGCGACGGAGCGTAGAAGAGTCGCTCGAGGTAGAGCCGCAGCGACCGCCCCTCCCAGCGCTGGCGGCAATAGCCCAGGATCTCGTCGACCACCTCGAGCGGCTGCGTGTGATCCTTGATCGGCCGGCTGCTGATCCTGAGGCAGAGCGTGGTCAGCCACTCGGTCCAGACGCGGCGCACCCCGTCCAGGTACGCAGCGCGCGCCCGTTCCAGATCGCCCCTGCTGGCCACGAACTCGGCGGCCGCCCGGCGGTAACCCTCGTGGATGGCCCGGCCACGGACATCGCCCCCGCCGTCTCGCGGGCGGAGCACGTCGTAGCTGACGCCGACGAAGCGCGTGTAGAAGACCTGGAGCGGGCAGCCGTAGACCTGCTCGAGCTGCGCGCCGGTGAGCGTGTGCTCCGGCGCGATGATGAACTTGAGCAGGACAGGCAACAGCCGCCCGCTGCGCGTCTCGGCGGCGACCGCCTTCAAGACCTGGAGGCGCAGCGGCTCGGTCTCCTCGCGGCGCTGGCGAGCGAGCAGCACTCGATAAAGCGTCGGCGCGTAGTGGGAATAGGGAATCGACCCCTGGCAGCCCGGATACCACTCGCCGTTGAAGACCGCGCAGGTGCCGAGCGGTTGCCTGTCTTCGGTCAGCGCCTCGAGCACGATGCGGCCCGGCCGTAGCTCGCCTACCGGCTGCACCAGGATCGGCACGTCGAGCCACTGCGGCTCCCCCGGCGCCTGCTGCAGCCGCTGCCAGGCGCGCTCGGCCTCCTGGCTCGCCCAGCTCGTCGCCGCGCCGGTCATGAGGAGCGCTCCCTGTCCAGCTCAGCCCGCTGGTAGAGCACTAGCGCGAAGCGGTTGCTCACCTGCACCACGTCGGTTCCCCAGACCTGGCTCAAGGTCGCCACGGTCGTGACCAGCAGGTCGTGCGGCGAGGCATCCTCGGCCAGCTTGCGCAGCTCAGCCTCGTCCTCGCCCTCGGCGAGCGGGAGGAGCAGCCGGAAGGTCGCCTCAGCCCGGCGCACCAGGCGCTCGAGGTAGTCATCGCCGGGTAAGCGGGCGCGATTGCGCCGGTAGATGCGGAGCAGCCAGGCCAGCGCGGCGTCGGGCTCCCCGTCGCGCAGGACTGCCCGGACGCGAGCCAGCGCCCAGCCGCTCCAGAGCAGATCGTCCCCACTGGCCTCGCGCCAGAGCTCGGCCAGACGCTTTGCCTCCTCCGCGTAGAAGTCAGTCTCCTCCCGCGGCAGCCGGTCCAGCGCTGGCACCAGCGCGACCACCGGCATCTCCGGCTTCACCCGTGGCTGGCCGGGCTGCTCGTAGAGCACATCGCGCACGGTCTGGGCCAGCGCTTGGGCCAGGCTCACCCGCTGCTGCTGCTCGGGCAGGTGGGCGTGCTCGGCGGCGATCGCCAGCCTCCAGCGGGCGAGCCGCACGTCCCAATTGGCCAGCGCGCGCAGCCCGGCGTCCAGCTCGGCAGCCGCCAGGTCTTCGGCCGGGCTGATCGCCTGGCTGTCGAGCCGGAGCAGGCCGCCCAGCCGCTCGGCGGCGATGGCCGCGGCGGCGACCTCCGCCGGCGCCTCCGATTCGGGGTGCACCACCGGATCCTCACCGGCGAAGCGCCGGTGTCCCACGCTCTCCCGGTAGCGGTTCACCCGCGCGAGGAACGACCCGGTCGCCCCAGGGTCAGCCAGGGGCTCGCCGGAGTGCTGCCCTCCATTGCGCCTCTCGATGGCACAGCTCCTTCCCCTGGTGGATCACGCCGCTCAGCCACCCCTGGCTGAGCAGGTGAGGTCGCCCGGCTCGGCCAGTGAGGCGCGCGAAGCAGGTGCCGGGCCGATCGCGTCCCGGTCCTCGATGCGTCATCGCTGACCAGTATTTCTGAAGCTGAGGCCGCTGTCCAGAGCCGAAGGGACCAGCCCCTACTGCAGCCAGTGCAGGAGCAGGGAGGCCAGCCAGAGGAAGACGGCGAAGCCGACCACGTCCTGGAACGCGGTCTCGAACGGGCCGGCGGTAGTGGCGGGGTCGAACCCGAGGCGCTTGGAGAGCATCGGGATGACGCTGCCCATGAAGCCGGCGGTAACCATCGAGCAGAGCAGCGCCCCGCCGATGACCAATCCGAACGGCAGATGCCTCGACCAGACCGCCCCGATGACGCCGAGCACGACCCCGCAGGCCAGCGCCATAAGAAATGACGTGGCGAGCTCCTTCGAGACCTGCCGGCTCCAGTACCGCAGGCTGACGTGCCCCGTATCGAGCCCCCGCACGACGATAGCGGCTGCCTGCAACCCGACGTTACCGGAGACGGCCGAGATGATCGGCATGAACGAGGCGAGCAAGATCACCTGCCGGAGCACGGCGTCGAAGCGCGCGATGACCAGCCCGGCGAGCAGTTCGATGCCCATAGTTCCCAGGAGCCAGGGCAACCGGAGGCGGGCGACCTCGACTGGGCGGCGCCGCTCCATGGCTTCGGCGTCGGTGCCGGCCAGCCGCAGGTAGTCCTCGTTGAACTCGCGCTCCAGGATGTCCGCCGCGTCGTCGGCGGTGACGATGCCCAGGAGCCGGTTCTCGGCATCGACGACCGGGATAGCGAGCAACCGGTGCTCGACCAGCAGGCGGGCCGCGACCTCCTGGTCGTCATCGGCGCGAACCTTGACCGGATCGTAGACGGTGATCTTGCTGACCGGCGTGCCGGGCGGCGCGAGTACCAGGTTGCGCAGGTTCAGCACCCCGAGGAGATGGTTCTCCGCATCGACGACGTAGACGTAGTTGATCGTCTCGACCTCGCTCGCCAGGCGTCGCAAAGCAGCCAGCGCCTCGTCGGCGGTGAGGTCGGGCAGGATAGCGACGAACTCCGGCGTCATGCGGCCACCGGCGGTGTCCGGCGGGTAGGCGAGGAGTTCCCGGATCTCTTCCGCCTCCGCCGGCTCCATCTCGATCAGGATGGCCTCGGCCTGGGCCGGTTCCAGCTCAGCGACGATGTCGGTGGCGTCGTCAGGTGCCATCTCCTCGAGCACATCGGCCGCCTGCGAGTGGCTGAGCTTGACGAGGAGCTGAACAGCCACGGACGCATCGACCTGCTCGAGCAGCCCGGCCAGCTCCTCCTCACCCAGGAGCGCCACCACGCTCGCCAGGTCGCCGGGCGAGAGCCCGCGCAGCAGATCGACGGCATCCGCGGGCGGAAGCTGCCGGAGGAGGTCGCGAACCTGGTCGCGGCGCCGCTTCTCGACGGCGTCTTTCAGGGCCGCCTGGAGCGCCTGCGCATCGAACTGCTCG
Organism: bacterium HR26; assembly: GCA_002898875.1. Taxonomy (GTDB): domain Bacteria; phylum Chloroflexota; class Chloroflexia; order Thermomicrobiales; family Thermomicrobiaceae; genus Thermalbibacter. The sequence continues at coordinate 6,995 of BEIC01000016.1, read as the reverse complement.
GCCATCACTGCAGTCTCCTCAATCGACGTTGACCACCGGCCGCCGCAAGCCGCCCTGGGCGCGGCTCCGGCTCGAGTTCCGCCGCGCAAGCATCGAGCATACACTCGACCGCACCAGATCGACGCTGCCGTGAAGCCGCTCGGACGCCCAGCGGCGCCTCCCCAGCCTCAGTCCAGAACATCCTGAAAGAGACGGCCCTCACCCTGCCTCCGGCACCCCCGCGGTATAATCCCGCCCCAGGGTGTTCGCTCGTCCGCTCGATCTCCGCGCTGCCCCGCGCCGTGGCTCGGCTCAACGGCGCACCGAGGCGATCGACTCGAGCTGCACACGTTCGAGGAGGCGCTCGATGGCGACCCTGGAGATTCCAACCCCGATGCGCGGCAAGCCACAGCCGAGCCGCGAGGAGGTCATCGGCCACCCGCGGCTCACCGTGCTCGATCACCCACTGGTGACGTCGCTCTTGACGATCGTCCGCGACCAGGGCACGCCACCGGCCGAGTTCGAGCGCTGCCTGCACGAGCTCACCCGCTTTCTCCTGTGGCACGCCCTGCAGGACGCCGAGCTGTCGAGCTTTCCCGTCGCCAGCCCGACCGGCGCCCAGGCCGACGGCGGCCGGCTGGCCGACGGCCTCGCCGCTCTAGCGATCCTGCGAGCCGGGTTAGGGATGATCGCGCCGCTGCGGCAGCTCGTCCCGGCCGCGCCGATCTACCTGGTCGGAGCGCGGCGAGACGAGCAGACGCTGGTCTCGACCATCTACTACAAGAACCTGCCGGGGCCATTGCACCGGCTCAGGCACGTGTTGCTGCTCGACCCGATGCTGGCGACCGGGGGCTCGGCGGTCGCCACCGTCAAGCTCCTGCGGCAGACCTACCCTGGCCCGATCTCCTTCCTCGGTATCATCGGCGCGCCGTACGGCGTGCAGCAGCTCCTCCAGGCGGATACCGGCGTCCACATCTACCTGGCAGCGCTCGACGAGCGGCTGAACGACCAGGGCTTTATCGTGCCCGGACTCGGCGATGCAGGAGACCGCCTCTTCGGCACTGCGCCAGCGGCTGAATGAGTCCAGACGCCCACGGCGCACTGCGGCTGGCTATGCCGGAACGGCCTTCCACCCGGAGAAGCCGGCATCGGCCCAGTCTTCAGGCCGGACTCGCTCCGGCATCACCTCGACGCCAGGTGGCTGCCGCAGGGTGGAGGAGAATTGGATCGGTACCAGCCCCGCGGTAGTGAGCGCATCTCGCAGCTCACCACGCGAGAGGAAGCGGGCCGCGCTATAGAACGGATGGCCAGCCTCACCGAGCGCACGGTAGTGCTGTCCCCAGGGCGAGTCCGCGAACACCATCCCCACCACCACCGCTCCGTCTCGCCGGAGAACACGCCGGCTCTCGGCGAGGACAGCCAGCGGGTTATCGACGAAGCACAGCGTGACCACCAGCAGCACGGCGCCGAAGGTCTGACCGCGGAATGGAAGCTGTTCCCCTCGCCCACACACGACGCTCACGCCGCGCTCGCGTGCCAGCAGCAGCGGCCGCATCGCAGGGTCGAGCCCGATCTCGACTCCGAGTGCGGTCGCGAAGCGGCCAGTGCCGACCCCGACCTCCAGCCAGGGTCGGGGCAGGCCCTCGAGCAGTGGGCGCAGGCAGGCGACCTCGAGCGGGAAGATCACCTTGCCGGGATACCGCTCGTACCAGGCGTCGTAGGCATCGCTCAGGCGCTCGAACAGCTCGCCGGAACCGCCAGGCACCCCGACCTCCTCCCATGCACACGGAGCCTCCTGGCCAGAGTATGGCACGGCACACGCGGTGAGCGTGCCCAGCGCCCAAGTTCACAGCACTCCCGGCGAGCGAGAAGGTGCCATCCCTTCCGGCTCTCGCGTGACCACCCCGGTGGCCCGGGCGTGCATCTACGGGTGTTCCTGGCCCTGAAAGCGGCCCTCGTAGCGCGCGCGGCCGGTGCACTCTTCCAGGATGATCTGGCAGATAGCCGTGCCCGGGTGGACCGCGAGCGGGATCGGCCCGGCGTTGTTCATCTCCAGCACCTGTCGGGTACGGACCATCCCCGGCTGCATGAAATTGGCAGTCACGTGCACCATCAGGCCCACCCGCGCGAAGCGGCTGCGCCCCTGGATCCAGCCGCAGATGTAGTCCGGCAGCGTGATCCGCTCCTCGGTGATGCCGAGCACCGCCTGGCCGGGGAGCAGGAGGAAGTAGTCCTCTACCTCCACCAGCTCGGTGACCAGCCGGTGATCGGCCTCGTCGGTCACGTGGAAGATCTCGCGCGCCGGCCGGAAGATGCGGAACTCCCGGCCCAGGTGCAGGTCGATCGACGCCGGCCCGACCTGGCTGGGGTCGAACGGCTCGATGACGAGCTCTCGCTCCTCGATCAGCCGGAGGATCTCCGAGCGGGTCAGGATGCCCATACCTGGCTCCCTTCGGGCGGCACGCCGTGCTCGATCACCGAGCGAGCAGCTCGCCGGGCTACGCCTCCGCTCATGCGCCGGCGGCGACCGGCGGCTCCGGCAGGCGCGGCAGCGCCCGCTCGCACCAGGCCGCGACCTGGAGCAGTCCCCGGTCGTGTCCCTGGCGGGCAACGAGCTGGATCGCCAGCGGCAGGCCGTCCGGGCTCAGCCCGCTGGGGAGGCTGATGCTCGGCACCCGGCAGAGCGTCCAGACGGCCTGGAACGAGCGGTCGCCGGTGGTCTCGCGCCCCGGCGCCGGGGCAGGCACGGTGGGCAAGAGTGCGGCGTCGGCCTGCGCCAGCAGCTCATCGATCGCCCGGGCCAGCCGCGCGCGCAGCCGGCGGGCGTGGAGTTCCAGCGCCGCCGGGACGAGCAGGCCAGTCTCCACCGCCGCGCGCAGGCGCGGGCCGTAGTGCTCGCGGTAGCGGGCCAAGTTCTCGCGGTGGACGGCGGCAGCTTCAGTCGTCATCAGCACGTGGTGCACGGCGAGCAGCAGGTCGAGGTCGACCGGGAGGCGCCGCTCCTCGACCGTCGCGCCGGCATCGCGGAAGGCCTGCGCGGCCTCCATCAGGTTGGCGCGCACGGCCGGCTCGGAGCGGTCGAGGAAATCGGTGAGGAGCAGCAGGCGGGGCGGCTGGGGCTGGAAGGAGAGGTCGACGCGCTGCTCGAGGAGCGCGACGTAGGTCAGCGCCGCGTCCTGGACGGTGCAGGCGATCAGGCCGAGGTGGTCGAGCGACCAGGCGAGCGGTATGACGCGGCTGGTCGCGAACCAGCCGTAGCTGGGCTTGAAGCCGACCGCGCCGCAGTAGGCGGCCGGGCGAAGGACCGAGCCGGCCGTCTGGCTCCCGAGCGCCAGCGGAACCATCCGCGCGGCGACCGCCGCGCCGGAGCCGGAGCTGGAGCCGCCGGGCGTCCGCTCGGGGTGCCAGGGATTGGCGGTCGGCGCCGGGTCGGCGAAGGCGAACTGGGTGGTATGGGTCTTGCCGAGAATCACCGCCCCGAGCGCCCGCAGCCGGGCGACGATCGGCGCGTCCTCCCGGGCGACGCGCCCCCGGTACGGCTCGAAGCCAGCGGCCGTCGGCATCCCGGCCACGTCGATGATGTCCTTGACGCCGACCGGCACCCCGTGGAGGGGAAGCAGGGTACCCGCGTCGGCCAGCCGGTCGAGCCGCTCGGCCTCGCGCCGGCTCCCCTCCGGGTCGAGGAACACCCAGGCCTGGAGCCGAGGCTCCAGGCGCTCGATCCGCTCCAGGCAAGCAGCGACGATCTCCGAGGCGCGCAGCCGCCGCTCCTTGATCTGACTCACCAGCCCGCAGATGGAGAAAGCCGGTTGCTCGCTCACGCGCTCTCCTCTCCAGGCACTCCGCGCAGATCTGGGGCAGCTTCCCACAGATCCAGCCCCTCCTCGCTCAGGCGCTCGAGCGCCTCCGCCATCCGCGCGATCTCCGTCTCTAGCTCGCGGGCGCGCTCCGGTCCGTAGAGCGCCGCGGCGAAGGTCTCGAGCACCTGGCGCCAGGGACGTTGATCCGCGTGATACATCTCGTGACTCATTCCTCGCCTCTCCGGCCTCATCGCCGCTCGCCTGGTGCGCCAAGTGTGACCGCGCGCGCCGGTACGGTCAAGCGGAAGAAGCGGGCTGCTCGCGCGTCTAACGATCGAGGAGCGAAGGTGTGGTCGCTCCTCGCTAACAGGCGCTATAGTAGCGATACGATAGTATGCCGTTTCGTCGACGGGAGGTGGCCGATGGCTGAAGTCCAGATCACGGTGACGCGGAATGGCCCATACCACGTGAAGGGGCCGGTCAAGCTGGTTGACCACCGCGGCAACGAGATCCCCTACGAGGGGGACGAGATCTGGCTCTGCCGCTGCGGCGGGTCGCAGACCAAGCCGTTCTGCGATGGCACGCACCGGAAGATCGGCTTCCAGGGCGCCATCGCCGTGCCGGTCAAAGCTGCGGGCGAGTCGTCGTAGCCGGTCGCCCCGGCGCGTCGAGCGATATCTATCAGCCGTCGAGAGTAGGCAGAGGAGGGCGCGAGCTGCTCTCCTGCCGTATAGGAGGATCGGATGACGGCTCCAGAAGGCTACGTCGCGGTTAAGCGCTACGATGAGATCCCGGAGGGGGGGATTGTCCCCTTCGAGGTCGACGACGACGAGCGCATCCTGGTCAAGCTGGAGGGGAAGATCTACGCCCTCAGCGGGATCTGCACGCACGAGTACGCGGAGCTGGCCGAGGGTGACCTCGAAGACCACGTCATCTACTGCCCGCTGCACGGCTCCGGCTTTGACCTGGAGACGGGCAGGGTTACCGCGCTGCCGGCCACCCAGCCGCTGCCGGTCTACGACGTCCAGGTCGTGGACGGCGTAGTCTACGTCTCGCGCGAGCCGCGGCAGGGGTGAGCGATGCCCGGCCAGCGCTCCTGCGTCATCCTCGGGGGTGGAGTCGCGGCCTATGGCGCCGCAGAGGCGCTGCGGGCCGCCGGCTTCGACGGCCCGGTGACGCTGGTCAGCGCCGAGCCGGTCGTCCCCTACGACCGCACGACGCTCTCCAAGGCCTTCCTCCAGGGGCAGAAGACGGCCGAAGAGATCCTCTTGAAGCCGGTCGAACACTACCAGGGGCTAGGGATCGAGCTGCGGCTAGGGCAGCGGGCCAGCGCGGTCGACCTCGATCGCCACGAGCTCACGCTCGAGCCGGGCGAGCGGCTGCCGTTCGACACGCTCCTGATCGCCACCGGGGCCGAGCCGGTGCGGCTGCGCCTGCCGGGGTTCGACCTGCCCGGCGTCCGCTACCTGCGCTCGCTGGCCGACGCGCAGGCACTGCGAGAGGACCTCTCGCGGGCCGAGCGGGTGCTGGTGGTCGGCTGCGGGTTCATCGGCGCCGAGGTGGCGGCCAGTGCCCGCACGCTGGGCAAGCAGGTGACCGTGGTCGACCCGCTGCCGGTGCCGCTGGCTGGGCCGCTGGGCGAGGAGGTGGGGGCGATCCTGGCCGAGGTACACCGACGACACGGGGTAGAACTGCGCCTGGGGCAGAAGGTGGCGGAGCTGCGCGGGCACCGGCGGGCCGAGGAGGCGGTGCTGGAGAGCGGCGAGCGGATCGCCTGCGACCTGGTGGTGGTCGGGGTGGGCGTGCGGCCGGCCGTGGCGCTGTTCCAGGGCAGCGGGCTCCAGATCGAGGACGGCATCCTGGTCGACGAGCGCTGCGCGACCGGCGTGCCTGGCGTCTACGCCGCCGGCGATGTGGCCAACTGGTGGCACCCGGCCATCGGCCGGCGGCTTCGGGTGGAGCACTTCGACAACGCGGCGCAGCAGGGTGCGGCGGCGGCGCGGGCCATCGCCGGCGATCCCCAGCCCTACGCCCCGGTGCCCTACTTCTGGTCGGACCAGTACGACCTGAACCTCCAGTACGCCGGCTACCCCGGGCCGTGGGACCAGGTCGTCCTGCGCGGCGACCCGGCGGCGCCGTCGGTCACCGCCTTCTACCTGCGGCAGGGCGTGGTGGAGGCGGTCGTGACCATCAACCGGCCGCGGGAGCTGCGCCCCGGGCGGCGGCTGGTCGAGGCGCGGGCGCGGGTCGACCCGGCAGTGCTCGCCGACCCCGCGACCGACCTGCGCGCCCTGGCCCAGGCAGCGCGCGCGGCGGAGTGAGCGAGCCCGGTGCGGGCATTCGGACTGCGCTCGCGTGGCCTTCCTCAACTCCTCCCCGTGCGCACAGTTGGCCTCGAGCGGGTGCCGCCCAGCATCCGCAGCGGGAGCTGGGACTACGCCACGCTCGGGCCGGGGCCTGGCAGTACACCTTCAGCTACCCCCAGCTCCTGCACGCCGCACAGACCGGCGAGCCGCAGCACGGCGCCTGCGACCGGTTCGGCCGCCAGCCGTGCGAGGTCCCAGGGCCCTGATCGCTGCACCGGGCTTCTCCCTCACTCCCTGTGTTGCTACCCCGATCTCAGCGGGAGCTGAAGTGCGAGCACTCGACGCCGGGCTGCAGCCCCGCGCTCGCTCACCAAAGCTGGCTGAAAGCCAGTTTGAAGCGACCAGCCCGCTCCAGCGGGCTAGGAGACGTAAGCCCGGGGCTTCGAGCCCCGGGCCAGCCCGCCAGGACGGCAGCATGCGCACTGGTGCCGACCGGCCAGGGCAGGATCGAACGAGGAGAACGTGATCGACTCTCAGCAGCGCGCCGGATGGCGAAGGGTTCCAGCGCGCATCAGATCCCTGGGTGAAGGCAGGATGGGTGAACGGCTGCACCTGTTCTCGTGTAGGGGCGACCGGCCGGTCGCCCCTACCGCTGGACAGGCCGAGGTGTCGCCTGCCGGCCGCGGGCGATGTGTCTGGTGGATGGCCGGAATGCGCCGCGAGCGCGGGAGAGGCAGGTGCGTCCGTGGCAGGCAGTGCGGGCCGATGCCCGGCCGCTGGCCCGCGTGCGCCTCACCGGCTCGTGCCGGTATCGAGCGGCACCAGCGTGCCGTCGCGCCACGCGTAGAAGGCGCGCCCGGGGTACTGCTCGGCCAGCAGCCGGTTCCGGGAATCACCCAGGTCGAGCGCG
>BEIC01000015.1 GCA_002898875.1 bacterium HR26 | reverse complement strand
GCGATGCAGCGACCGATGATCTACCATCGCGGTACGACCTTCCGCGCGTTCTTCAAGGGCTTGCTCAGGCAGCTCGAGCGAATCCATCAGACCGAGGGGAGCGTGCTTGTCCTGCCGGGAACCGGATCGGCCGGGTGGGAGATCGCGCTGGTCAACACGCTCTCGCCGGGTGACCGGGTGCTAGCGGTCGTCGCCGGCGACTTCGGAGAGCGCTGGGCGCGCGTGGCCGAGCGGTTCGGACTTCGGGTCTCGCGCGTCGAGGTCCCCTGGGGCCGCGCAGCCACGGCTGATGTGCTCCGGCCGGCCCTGGAGGCGGACCCGGACGTGAAGGCGGTGCTCTACACCTACAACGAGACATCGACGGGAGTGGCGAACCCGCTGCCGGAGGTAGGCAAGCTGGTCAGGCAGCATGGTGCGCTCCTGCTCGTCGACGGGGTCAGCGCGGTAGCCGGCATGCCGCTGGAGATGGATGCCTGGGGAGTCGACCTCATCTTCAGCGGGTCGCAGAAGGCCTGGATGTGCCCTCCGGGCCTGGTGATCGTCGGCGTCGGTCCGCGGGCCTGGGCGGCCAACGAGCGGGCCGGCTTCCCACGGGCGTTCTGGGATCTCCGGGAGTACCGCGAGCAGGCCAGGGCAGGCGACATGCCGTCGACCGCCCCGCTGACGCTGCTCTATGCACTCCAGGCTGCCTGCGACCTCATCGAAGCTGAGGGGCTGGAGCGCGTCTTTGCCCGACACCGCGCTCTCGCTGAGCTGGTTCGGGCCGGTGCCACCCGGCTGGGCTACCGACTGTTCGCCGATCCGGCATTCGCCTCGCCGACGGTAACGGCGCTGCTGCCGCCGGAAGGCCTGGACGCTGACACGATCGTCCAGGAGCTGCGGGCGCGCCACGGCATCGAGGTGAACGGTGGTCAGGGGCGACTGCGGGGGAAGATCCTGCGCGTGGGGCACATGGGCTGGGTGCACGAGCTGGAACTCCACCGCTTGCTGGCGGCACTCGAGGATGTTGCCGGCGCTCTTCGGAGTGAGCGCTGACACGCGCACCTCGAGCGCTCGGCCTGGCGGATCTGGCAGTACACTGGTTCGTACGGAAGCTTCCGCTCGTGGTATCGGATATAACTCCACGGTGCGGACTGAGACTGGCGGCGCGGTCATCTACGGGGCGATCAGTTTCTACTGCTCGCGCTGCCCTCTCCCGCAACGTGCGGGGGGAGCGGGGTGCGCCGGGTGTGGGGATGAAAGTGGTGGACACATCCCCAAAACGTCAGGGCTGATCGACCTTCGGCGTCGCTGTCGCTTGCCCTCGCGGAGGGGCGCTATTATACTTATCGAGTGTCCTTGCTAGCCGTTTTCCCGCGTCTCTCGACGAGCCCCGGGAGGGTTAGCGAAACTGAGGCACCGAGGAAGGTTCATGGTGGAGCAGATCGACGACGTGCAGACCAGCCAGCGAGCGCGCCCCTATGGGCAGGATCCTGTTGAGGATGGGCAGTCCGTTCTCCAGGAACTCCTGAACGACCCGGCTCACGACTACCGCCTGTTCAAGTACGGCGACGTGGTCGAGGGGCAGATCATGGCCATCGGTCGGGATGAGATCCTGGTCGATATCGGCGGGAAGTCGGAGGGGGTCATCCCCAGCCGCGAGTTCTCGACGCTGTCGCCGGAGGAGCTGGCGCGCTTGCAGCCTGGTGACCGGATCCTCGTCTTCGTGATGCAGTCCGAGGATCAGGCTGGCCAGGCTGTTCTCTCGATCGACCGGGCTCGACAAGAGAAGAGCTGGCGACGGCTGCAAGAGGTCTACGAGGCGGGCGAGATCATCGAGGCTGAAGTCGTCAACTACAACAAGGGCGGCCTGCTGGTCAACCTGGAAGGGGTACGGGGCTTCGTCCCGGCATCGCAGGTCATCGCGATCCGCGGTGGGGACGAGAGTACCAAGCAGGCCGACATGGCCCGGATGATCGGTTCGAAGCTCAAGTTGAAGATCATCGAGATCAACCGGCATCGCAACCGGCTGATCCTTTCCGAGCGCCAGGCCGTGCAGGAGCAGCGCGATGCGGTCAAGGCGCAGCTCATCGAGACGCTGCGCGAGGGCGAGATCCGGCGCGGCCGGGTAACCAGCATCGCCGATTTCGGGGCCTTTGTGGATATCGGTGGGGCCGATGGCCTCGTCCATCTCTCCGAGCTCTCCTGGAGCCGGGTCAAGCACCCGAGCGAGGTGCTCCAGGTGGGTGACGAGGTCGATGTCTATGTCCTCTCGGTCAACCCCGAGCAGAAGAAGATCGCTCTGAGCATCCGTCGGACGCAGCCGGAACCCTGGTCGCGCGTGGCCAGTGCCTACAGCGTCGGGCAGCTCGTGCGCGGGACGGTGACACAGCTCGCCAACTTTGGAGCGTTTGCCCGGCTGGAAGACGGCGTCGAGGGCTTGATCCACGTCTCCGAGTTGGCCGGCTGGCGTGTCGAGCACCCGCACGAGGTGCTCAACGAGGGCGACGAGGTGGTCGTCAGGATCATCCGGATCGACCCGGCGAGGAGGCGCATCGGTCTGAGCTTGCGCCGGGCGCTGGAGGCTACTGACGAAGAGATCGAGGCGGCGCTGGGTCCGGAGGGCGTGGCGATCAAGCAGCAGTTGCTCGATCGGGGCATCACGCCGTATCCTGAAGAAGGAGACTCCGAGCCGGAAGACGAGCCGACGGCCGAACTCGACGTAGACGAGGCAGAGGCCGAGTCGGAGACACCTCCGGCCGATGATGGTGAGGGCGCGTAGCCCGCGATCCCGCCAGACCCCCGCACACGAACAAGATGCCTGGCAGTAGTGCTCCCTGGCACCGCCAGGTTGGAAGGCCCCCAGCCGGCAGCGCCGCATGGGGGCCGAAGGTTCGTTGCACGCCAGTCGGGGCCCCATCGCCGGATCGGCGCGGAGCGAGGCCGGTTGTCCCGTCTGGACAGGCGGCAGGTCGGCTGGTACTGGAGTCCTCAAGAACGCTCTGCGATGAGTACCGATGGAAGCTAGGACGGGTCGCAGGCGTTTAAGTAGACTAGAAGGTGTCACGCGAGGCATGGTCATTTGGATAGTTAGGACCGGCTGCCTGTGGGCGACCGGGAGACGAACGAGACAGAGTCTGAGCGAGGGTTGAGGCCCGAGGAGTGCATCATGGCTGATAAGTTCGAAAAGTTCACCGAGCGAGCGCGCAAGGTGCTGACGCTGGCCCAGGAAGAGGCCCGGCGGTTCAACCACAACTACATCGGCACCGAGCATCTGCTCCTGGGCCTCGTTCGCGAAGGGGACGGCGTCGCTGCCCGCGTGCTGATGAGCATGGGGGTTCAGCTCCCCAAGGTGCGCAGCGCGGTCGAGTTCATCATCGGCCGTGGCGATAGCACTGTGGTCGGGGAGATCGGGCTGACGCCACGGGCGAAGAAGGTGATCGAGCTGGCGGTGGACGAGGCACGGCGGCTCAATCACCACTACATCGGCACCGAGCACCTGTTGCTCGGGCTGGTACGCGAGGGAGAAGGCATCGCCGCGGGCGTCCTCGAGAGCCTGGGCGTGAGCCTAGAGAAAGTTCGTCAGCAGGTGATTCAAGTGGTCAGCCAGGGCAGCACTTACCAGCAACGACCCCAACAGACCAAGACGCCCTACCTCGACGCGCTCGGCTTCGACCTCACCGAAGCGGCGCGCCTCGGGAAGCTGGATCCGGTGATCGGGCGGCAGACCGAGATCGAGCGGGTCATGCAGATCTTGTCGCGGCGGACCAAGAATAACCCCGCGCTGATCGGTGAGCCGGGCGTGGGCAAGACGGCGATCGTCGAGGGCTTGGCTCAGCGGATCGTCAGCGGCGACGTGCCCGAGCCGCTGCAGAACAAGCGACTGGTGGCGCTCGATATCGGCGCGCTGGTTGCCGGCACCAAGTACCGCGGCGAGTTCGAGGAGCGCCTCAAGAAGATCGTCGCCGAGGTGAAGGAGTCCGGTGCGATCCTGTTCATCGATGAGCTGCACACGCTGGTCGGCGCCGGCGCGGCGGAAGGGGCCGTCGATGCGGCCAACATCCTCAAGCCGGCGCTGTCTCGCGGCGAGGTGCAGACGATCGGTGCGACCACGCTCGACGAGTACCGCAAGTACATCGAGCGGGACGCGGCGCTCGAGCGGCGCTTCCAGCCGGTGATGGTCAACGAGCCGACGGTTGAGGAGACGATCGAGATCCTGCGCGGTATCCGGGAGCGCTACGAGGAGCACCACAAGCTCAAGATCTCGGACGAGGCGCTGACGGCTGCCGCCATCCTGGCGTCGCGGTACGTCACCGACCGGTTCCTGCCCGACAAGGCGATCGACCTAGTGGATGAAGCCGCGTCGCGGGTGCGGATGTACCGCTCGGCCTCGCCGCCAACGCTGAAGGAGGCGCGGCGTGGGCTGGAGTCGCTGCGGCGCGAGCTGGACGCGGCGGTGACCGGCCAGGAGTTCGAGCTGGCCGCTGAGCTGCGCGAGCGCGAGCGTCAGCTCATCCAGCGCATTGCCGATCTCGAGCAGCACTGGCGCGAGGAGCAGGGCCAGGAAGAGCCGGTCGTCACCGAGGAGGACATCGCGCAGGTCGTCTCGATGTGGACCGGTATTCCGCTGACCCGGCTGGCGACTGAAGAGAGCGAGCGCCTGCTCCACATGGAGGAGGCGCTGCACGAGCGGATCATCGGCCAGGACGAGGCGATCGCAACGCTGGCGAAGGCGGTGCGGCGCGCTCGCGCCGGGCTGAAGGATCCGCGGCGGCCGATCGGCAGCTTCATCTTCCTGGGGCCGACCGGCGTTGGGAAGACGCTGCTGGCCCGGGCGCTGGCCGAGTTCATGTTCGGCAGCGAGGACGCGCTCATCAAGATCGACATGAGCGAGTTCATGGAGCGGCATACCGTCTCGCGGCTGGTGGGCGCGCCGCCGGGTTACATCGGCTACGAGGAGGGCGGCCAGCTGACTGAGGCCGTGCGCCGGAAGAGCTACTCGGTCATCCTGCTGGACGAGATTGAGAAGGCGCACCCTGAGGCGTTCAACATGCTGCTCCAGATCATGGAGGACGGCAGCCTGACCGACGCCAAGGGCCGGCGCGTCGACTTCCGCAACACGATCCTGATCATGACCTCGAACATCGGCGCCGAGCTGATCCAGCGCGAGGGCACGCTAGGCTTCGCGACGGCGGAGAGCCCGGAGAAGCGGCTGCAGCACGAGTACCAGGTGATGAAGGACAAGGTGCTCGGGCAGCTCAAGCAGACCTTCCGGCCCGAGTTCCTGAACCGAATCGACGCGGTGATCGTGTTCCATCCGCTGACGCCCGAGCACGTCCGCCAGATCGTGTCGCTGGAGCTCAAGCGGGTGCGCAAGCAGCTCGCCGAGAAGCAGATTGAGCTGGAAGTCACCGAGGCGGCGATGGACTTGCTGGCCAAGCGCGGGTACGACCGGCAGTTCGGTGCCCGGCCGCTGCGACGAATCATCCAAAACCTGATCGAGGACCCGTTGGCCGAGGGCTTGCTGCAGGGGCGGTTCAAGCCGGGCAGCACGGTCGTGATCGATGTGCGCGACGATCTGCTCGCCATCGAGCCGGCGGAGGCGCTGACGACTGTGTCTTGAGCGATCGCCGGCAAGCGAGCGGCCCACCGTGGGAATGCGGTGGGCCGCTCTGCATTGTGTATCTCCCCTGCTCTCAGCGATCGCGCCTCCGCGGCTGGGCCAGCCCGTGCGTCATTGCCGGCCGGACAGAGCCCTGCTATCCGGCAGGTGTCCGTCGCTTACAGCCAGCACGGCCAACAGGACGGCTCGTACAGCCGCCTGGCATTCCTCAGGCGTGGCCGGGGCCCGGAACGTGATCTGCAGGTGGGGTGCCTGGCTTCGCACTAAGGCGAGAACCGGCGCGAAACCGGTCTGTCGTAGTGAGCCGGCGAGCTGGTGGAGACGATCGAGGTGCGGCTCGGTCGGGGCCGCGAGGATCAGGCCCCTGTCGCGCCGCTGAACCCAGGTGGAGGGCAGCAGGCGAGCCTCGCGCCGGCCAACCAGTGCGCTGACATCGATCACGTCGCCTTCAGAGATCAGCAGTGCGCGCAGGCTGACCCAGAAGGTCAATAGGTCCGTCGCACCCCCGACAGCACGCGCGAGCCAGAGGGGCGGAATTTCGCGCGGTAGGAGGAAGAGCGACACATCGATCCGGCGAGCCGGGCCCTCGAGCGATTGGGCCGTTGCCGTGAATCCATAGCCGGTTGCTGCCAGCCGAGGCTCGGCATAGTGCCTGCCGAGCGCGAGCCAGAGCCACCCCGCTTGCGACCGAAGGAGCCGCTCCTTCTGCTCGCGGCCCAGAAGGTAGCTCGCGACCAGCGCGGCCAACAGCAGAATCGTCGCTGTCACGAGGGCATCAGGCAATCCCGGCATGAACTCTTCACTCTCTCGGTCGACTCCTGGCTGCCTCGTGCGACGCCGTTCGCCATGATGGTACGCGGTGCGCTGCGGCTGGTCAGGGTCATCCGTTCAAGCGCCGGAGACGTACCTGCAATCTCCTCGTTAGGACTGGCATGGCCCTGGGTTCGCTGGTACAATGCGAACAACAGTTCGTATCTCGGCGACTCGACAGGAGGGCGCGAGCCGATGACACGCGGGCGCGGGAGGGGCCGGACCATCTGGGTCTGCCAGCAGTGCGGCTTCGAGAGCCCTGGATACTACGGGCGGTGCCCCTCGTGCGATACCTGGGGCAGCATGGTGGAGACCTCCCTCCCGGGCAAGCCGTCCGGCTCGCAGCGGGGAACCGGGAGCGCGGCCATCCGCCCGCGGCCGCTCGCCGAGGTCTCCAGCGCCGCCGAGACGCGCCACCAGATCACGATCGGGGAACTCAATCGCGTGCTGGGCGGCGGGCTCGTGCCAGGCTCGCTGGTACTCCTCGGCGGCGACCCCGGTATCGGCAAGTCGACCTTGCTCCTCCAGGCGGCCGACGCGCTGACGACCAGCGCTGGCCTGGTGCTGTATGTGGCAGCCGAAGAGTCGGCCGAGCAGGTCAAGCTGCGCGCCGACCGCATCGGGGTGGCGGGGCACGGGCTCTTTATCCTCCCTGAAACGAGCCTCGATGCGGTGCTCGAGGCGGCAGAGCATCTGCGCCCAGCGGTACTGGTGGTGGACTCGATCCAGACGGTGTACGTCGAGGCGCTGGAGTCGTCGCCAGGGAGCATCAGCCAAGTGCGCGAGTGCACCTCGCGGCTGATGCAGTACGCCAAGCAGGCGCGCGTGCCGGTGTTCATCGTCGGGCACGTGACCAAGGAGGGGATCATCGCCGGGCCTCGTGTGGTCGAGCACATGGTCGATGCGGTGCTCTACCTGGAGGGGGAACGTTTCCAGCAGTATCGGATTCTGCGCGCGGTCAAGAACCGTTTCGGATCGACCGACGAGGTCGGCGTCTTCGAGATGGTCGAAGCCGGGCTGCGAGAGATCCTGAACCCGTCTGAGGCATTCCTGGGCGAGCGGGCGCACAACACACCCGGCTCGGCGGTCGTGGTCACGCTGGAGGGGACGCGCCCGATCCTCATCGAGGTGCAGGCGCTCACCAATCCCGCCGGCTACAGCATGCCGCGGCGGACGGTGACTGGCTTCGACGTGAACCGGCTGCAGATGCTGCTGGCGGTGCTGGGCAAGCGGGCTGGGGTACGGCTCGGCGATCACGATGTGTTCGTCAACATCACCGGTGGCCTCCGGGTGGCCGAGCCGGCAATCGACCTCGGGGTTGCGGTGGCGATCGTCTCGAGTGTCCGCGATGTGCCGGTCGATCCTGAGACGGTACTGATCGGCGAAGTTGGGCTCTCCGGAGAGCTGCGTAGCGTGAGCGGCCTGGAGCGTCGGTTGCAGGAAGCGGCGCGGCTCGGCTTCCGGCGGGCAGTGATACCGCAGCGGCGGGGCAACGGCTCGCTGTCCCTGCCGCAGATGGAGTTGATCTGGGCGAGGACGATCGCCGAGGCGATCGAGCGGGCGCTCAGCGCGCCAGCGTCCGCTCAGGCACCGGCCGGTGAGCCAGCTCCAGGATGAGATCTGCCAGGCGATCGGCCGCGTCGAGTCGAGCCTGTCGGCGTGCCGCTTCCGCCATCTGCCGGCGCCGGTCCTCGTCGCCGAGGATCTCGCTGAGGACCTCGAGCAAGCGTGCCTCGCTGAGTTCCCGCTGGGGCAGCAGTACGGCAGCGCCAGCGTCGGAGAGAATGCGGGCATTCAGCGTCTGCTCGTCACCGCCCGCACCGGGGAGAGGGATCAGAACTGAGGGCTTGCCGAGGGCTGCCAGCTCGGCGATTGTCCCGGCTCCGGCCCGCCCGACGACCAGGCAGGCGGCGGCATAGACGTCGGCGAGTTCCTCACCCAGGAACTCTCGCACGACGTAGCGCGTCGCGAGCTCGGCTGGCAGCGATGCTCGGCGGTCCAGCAGGCGGGGATAGTCGCCGTTCATCGAGGCCGGCCCGCACTGGTGGACGACCTGGGTGCGCTCGAGCAGGAGAGGTAAAGCCCGCTCGACGACCAGGTTGATCGCGTGCGCGCCGAGCGCCCCGCCGGTGATATAGATGAGCGGCATGTCCGGCGTGAGTCCGAAGCGCTGATAGGCCCTCGCCGCCCGCCCCTCGAACAACTCCGGCCGGACAGGGTTGCCGGTGACCACCAGACGGCCGCGTCGCCTCCGCAACGCGCGCTCGCTGGTCGCGTACGAGAGGGCGATGACATCGGCGAAACGCGCGTTGATCCGGGTGGCCAGCCCGGCGGTGGCCGTCTGTTCATGGATCAGAGTCGGGCAGCGTCCCCAGAAGCCGGCGATGACCGTCGGCACGCTGACGAAGCCGCCGGTACCGAAGATGACGTGTGGGTGGAAGACCCGGACGTGGCGATACGCTTGCAGGATCCCCAGCGGAACCCGGATCGCGTCGACGAGCGTGTGTGCGGACGGGTACCGGCGAAGCTTCCCAGTTGAGACCGCGCGAAAGGGCACGCCGGCTTCGCTCGCCACCTGGCGCTCTAGACCCGAATGCGAGCCGATCCAGAGGGCCTCGACCGGCACGCGCTGGCGCAGGGCACGCAGCACGGCAACCGCCGGCTGCGTGTGCCCGCCGGTGCCCCCACCCCCGATCACCAAGCGCAGAGCGTGTTCCGCCATCTCGCCTCGCTCACACCAGTGGCTCGGCATGTGCCCCTTGATCTTAGGCGTGACATCCGGCTGGTGCCAGGGTCACCTCCGGTGAGGCACTCTACCTCCGCTCTGCCGCCAGGGTTTCCGCTACAATTGTCGGTCGGAGCCGAGGCGAGGGGTCGGGCTCCTGGGGCCTGAGATCGAGCCTTGCCTCGCTCGATTTATCGCATGTGCCTGGGAATCAGTCGACTGCGTGAGGTGTGATGTGACCGAGCCGCTGGCCCAGCGGGCCAGGTCGACCGCTCAGCCGACCTGGCGGGCGATTGCCCTGGTCAGCCTGATAGCGGCGATGGTGCTCGTCGTCGACCAGATATCGAAGACGCTGGTGATGGTCACACTCGGCCCTGGCGCTGGTGGCGGAGCCTTTGAAGTGGTGCCCGGCGTGCTCTGGTTGCTCTACGTGGAGAACACCGGTGCCGCATTCGGGCTCTTCCAGGGTCGTAATCCGTTGCTGGCGCTGGTCGCGCTAGTGATCGTGCTCCTGCTGGCGATCTGGTTCCGTGCGGTGGCTGCGGCGACGCCGTGGGGTGCGCTGGCGCTGGGCCTGCAGATCGGCGGGGCGCTGGGCAACGTTGTGGATCGGTTGCGCCACGGGTTCGTGATCGATTTCATCGATGTGCCGTTCTGGCCTACCTTCAACCTTGCCGACAGCGCGATCACGATCGGCGTGGCGATCCTGCTCGTGGTGTTGCTGCGGTCCGATGCCCAGCGAGCGAGCCAGGGAGAGCGTCAGGACAGGAGAGGGTAACGCGTCGCGAGATAACGAGCAACGCCTGTATGAGTAACGCGGTTCGTCTGGTGCTCGACGTTTCGGAGCGGGAGCATGGTGAGCGGCTCGACCGGCTGATCGCCGCTCGCGTCACCGGAGTAAGCCGCAGCTTCGCCCAGACGCTGATGAAGTCCGGTGACGTCCTCGTCAACGGCCAGCCGGCCAAGCCAGCTCACCGGGTACGAGCCGGCGACCAGATCGTCGTGATGCTGCCGCCGGTCGAGCCGCCTGAGGAGTTGGAACCGGTCTATCTCCCGATTCCGGTTCTCTACGAGGATGAAGACATCATCGTCTTCGACAAGCCGGCGGGGGTAGTCACGCACCCAGCCCCGGGACACGAGCAAGACACGCTCGTGAACGCGCTCAAGGCGATCCGCCCGGACCTGCGGCTCCGGCCGAGCGATCGACCTGGCATCGTGCACCGGCTCGACAAAGACACCTCTGGGCTGATCGTGGTAGCCAAACACGAGGACGCCCGGCTATCGCTGCTCAAGCAGTGGCAGGGCCGGTCCGTCGTCAAGCGGTATGTGGCACTCGTCCACGGCGTTGTCGAGCCGGAAGAGGGGACCGTCGATGCGCCGATCAGCCGGGATCCGCGCGATCGCAAGCGGATGGCGGTCGTGCCGGGTGGCCGGCCGGCAGTGACGCACTTCCTTGTGCGCGAGCGCTTCCGCTGTGCCACGCTGCTCGAGCTGACGCTGGTGACCGGCAGAACCCACCAGATCCGCGTGCACATGGCGTTCATCGGGCACCCGGTCGTCGGGGACGAGATGTATGGGCGGCGCTCGTTCGTCGTGCCGGTGCCGCGCCAGTTCCTGCACGCTACCTACCTCAAATTCACGCTTCCCAGCACCGGGAAGTTGATCGAGCTGGAGACGCCGCTACCGCACGACCTGCAGCGCGTCCTCGACGCGCTGCGTGCACGAGAGGGAGTCGCGGCCTGAGTGGAGCTGGCACGCGCCCGCGGTGAAGTCGAGCAGATCTTCTCCGCAGTTATCGATGGGTTGCGCCCTGAGCAGCTTGTGCAGCGGGCCCTGCGCCTCGACGCTAGCGCGATCTGGGTCGAGGGGGAGCGCCACTCGCTGCCGCAGAGAGCGCGGCTGGTGGTGGTCGCGGTCGGCAAGGCCGCGGCCGGGATGGCTGTCGGCGCCGAGGCGGTGCTGGACAGCCGGATCGACCGTGGCCTGGTCGTCACGAAGCGCGGCTTCGCTGCTCGACCCGGCCTGACCCATTTCGAGCTGCTCGAGGCGAGCCATCCAGTACCCGACCAGAGCAGCCTGGCGGCCGGGCAGGCGGTGCTGGCGGCGGTTGCTGGCCTCGAGGCGGATGACCTGGTGCTCGTGCTCATCTCCGGTGGTGGCTCGGCACTGGTCGAAGCGCTCAGGCCTGGCATCACGCTCGACGAGCTGGCAAGCGCGACGCAACTCTTGCTGCGCGCAGGCGCCGACATCTGGCTACTCAACGCGGTGCGGCAGCGGCTCAGCCTGATCAAGGCTGGGGGACTGGCCCGCGCTGCCGCGCCCGCCCGGGTCGTCAATCTGGTCATCTCCGACGTGCTCGGGAGCCCGCTGCCGGTCATCGCGAGTGGACCGAGCGTTGACCCGGGACCGGTACTGGCGGACCCGGGTGCCTCGGTCAGGGCACTCGGCATCTGGGAAGAGTTGCCGGAGGCGGTGCGCCGCGCGCTGGAGCAACCGTTGCGGCTGGAGCCGGTCACCAACGTGGCCCAGAGCGTCGTGCTGGCGGATGCTCGTCGGCTCGCGGAGCTCGCGAGCCGTGCAGCTGAGCAGCAGGGGTACCGGGGCGTCGTGCTCGGGGATCGCTTCGTGGGAGAGGCGCGCGAATTCGCCCGCTTCTGGTGCGCGCTGGCTCGCCATGTGCGCGAGCGGGGTGAGCCGTGGCGCGCGCCGGTCTGTCTCATCGGTGCCGGCGAGCTAACCGTGACTGTACGCGGCCAGGGCGCTGGGGGCCGCAACACCGAGATGGCGCTCGCCGCGGCGCTGGAGCTGGACGGCGTCCCGGGCGTCGCGGTCGCCAGCCTGGCATCGGATGGGGACGACGGTATCTCCGGCGCGGCCGGCGGCGTGGTAACTGGGGAGACAGCCGCAGCGATCCGGGCGTCTGGGCTCGATCCAAAGCGGTTGCTGCAGGAGAACGACAGCGCTCGGGGGCTGGCTGCCGCAGAGGCTCTCCTGGTAACCGGCCCGACGGGCACCAACGTCAACGACCTCTACCTGGCGCTGATCCCATAGATGCGGGCGCAACGAGCGGGCTCGCGCGGTCCAATTGTCCGGCACTTCCTACTTCGTGAGCAGGGTGGTATCGATCGGCGGGCGGGGCAGCCAGCCCATGCGCTGGAGGGCCTCGCGGCCGAGCAGCCCGAGCAGCACCCGTGAGTCCTCGTCCTGGGCGTTCGGGTTGTACTCGAAGCGAGCGCGCTCGAAGTACTGCACAGTGCGGCCATTCTCGGTGAATTCCTCACTGATCGGGTATCCGAAGATTTCGACCCCGCCGTGGCTCTCCCAGAACTCCTTGAAGCCGAACGCCAGGGAGTGGCCGGTCTCCGGGAAATACCGCCGTTCAGCGGTGTTCTCGAATGGCGGGATCGGCTGGAACGCGCGGTCGCTCGTCAGCTCGACGCCCAGCCGCCCGAGTGTGATCCGCTGGCCCTCCGGCGCCGAGGCACGGTACTCGAAACGAGCGCGCTCGAAGTATTGGACGACGACCTGTTCACCGGTGTTGGGGTCGGTAATCGAGAACTCCTCGGTCAGCGGATAGCCGAAGATCCGCTCACCGCCGTTCGCCTGCCAGAACGCCTTGAACCCAGCGGAGATGAAGTGCTGGGTCTCGGGGAAGTAGACACGCTCGGCCGAGGGGACCGCGGGCGGCTCCTGTGGATCGGTCGGCAGCCGCTGCACGATGGCGAGCGCCTGCACGCGTCCCTGGCCGCTCGGCGTCTGGCTGATCCAGCCGATCAGCGCGTCCGAGACGCAGGGCGCCACCGCCTGCTGGGAACGTGCCACGGCGAACTCGTGCTGGTGCTGGATGTCGTAGGCGTAGATGTCCGGTAAGCCACTGCGCCAGTCTTCCCAGACCACCAGGTTACCGTGAATGGCAGCCTTGCCGACCAGGTGATCCTCGACCAGGACGCGCTCCTCGCCCGAGGTCCGGTGGCGGAGTACGAGCTGTGGGGGACCACCGCTGCGCAGCAAGCGCCGGAACACGATCCAGTCGCCTGAGATCGCCGGATCCACCTCATCCTCCGGTGAGGAGGTCAGCGCGGTAACCCGGTTGCTCCGAGCATCCCACGCGTAGATGTCCCACTCGCCGTCGCGGAAGTCCTGCCACACGACGGTCTCGCCGCTGACCGAGGGGTGCGCCTGGTTCTCCTGGTCGTTGGTGATCTGGATCACCTGCTCCGAGTCGAGCCGTCGGGCGAAGATGTCCCAATGCCCGTCGCGACGCTCCCGCCAAGCGACGAGGCTACCGTCAATAGCCGGCTCGCGCACCTCACCCGGCTGGCTGGTCACGGTCAACGGAGTACCCTGAGACAGATCGATCCCAACGATACGTCGCTGTTTCGGGTCGGCACCGCTTACCCAGATGATCCTCGTGCCGGAGATGGCCGGCTCCTGCCGGGCACCGGGGCTACGATCGGGGCGGAACTCACGTCCATCGTCCAGGTCGTACGCGTAGACCTCCGGTGCGCCGCCGCGGTGGTCCTCCCAGACCAGGATCGAGCCGGAGGCAGCGAGCTCGCGCTGCTGATAGCCGACGGACGAGGTCATGGCCGGCTCGAGGCGGTACGGTAGAGGGGCTGTGCTGGCTGACGCGAAGGAGGCCGGCTGGAGAGCAGCCAGGGCAGTGATCAAGAACAGGATTCCAGCTATTCGACGCAGGCGCACACTCTCCTCGTGCCCGATCGAGACACGCTCCGCTCGTCGGCATCGCAGTATAGCATTCGGCCTGGCCCGGGCCGGTCGGCGGTGTATGCTACCTGCGCAGATGGGTAGCCAGCTCGTTGGAGAGGCGGAGGCGCAATGACGTCGAAGAGCCCTACACCGGTCATCCTCGATGTGGATACCGGGGTCGATGATGCGCTGGCGATCGCGCTGGCCTGCCGGCTCGCAGAGCTCGAGGTGATCGGGGTGACGACGGTTGCCGGCAACGTCGATCAACAGCGGGCAACCGAAAACACGCGCCGCGTTCTCCATCTCCTCGATGCCGGCGACGTGCCGGTGGCACCAGGGATGACCGGTCCGCTGATTCGGCCGCACCGCGACGCGCTGGCCTACCATGGGCCGAATGGCCTCGGAGGGCTCGAGCTTCCGCCATCACCCGGGCGGATGGTCGGTGCCCACGCGCCTGAGTTCATCATCCAGGCCGCGCAGGAGCACGAGGGCGAGCTCGTCCTGATCTGCCTGGCGCCGCTGAGTAACCTGGCAGTGGCGCTGTTGCTCGAGCCTGAGCTGCCGCGGCTTCTGAAGCGGGTCGTGATCATGGGCGGCGCGTTCACCGTGGCTGGCAATATCACTCCCTGGGCGGAGTTCAACATCTTCGTTGACCCGGAAGCCGCAGCGATCGTGGCGAGGAGCCAGCTCCCGCTCACCTTTATTGGTCTCGACGTCACCACGCGTGTGCGTTTCACGCGGGAGCAGTGGGAGCGGTGTCGCGGCCTCGACCACCCTGAGGCGCGCCTGATTACTGGCGTCTCCGTCTGGGCGTTCGAGCATCGTCAGGTGGATGCGTATGCGCTGCACGACCCGCTTGCGGTCGCCGTCGCTGCTGTTCCCGATCTCGTTGGGGTCGAGCCAGCCGAGGTGGTTATCGACACCGGGCTGTGGAGTACGGCTGGGCAGACGAAGATGGTTCGGAGCGGCGGGCAAGCATCGGAGCATCTGGTCGCACTCGAGGTGGACGTCGAACGCTTCGTCGCGCTCTTTGCCGGAGCGCTGCGTCTTCCGATCGTCTGAGGTTCCCATTGACGACCGAGGTAGAGGGCGTAGTACATAATTCACTGGAACTCGCTGGCGGTGAGACGCGCTTTACCGGATCAACGGCAGGGTGACAGCATGGAGGCGTGACGTGTCCAGTGAGCTGGAAATCCGTGAGGAGCCGTCGCTTCAAGACGTCGATCTGCTGGCCCGGCTGACCCAGTACTTCGATTCGATCATGCAGCATCTGCGCGCGGGGCACGGCTGGTTCATCTTCAACGCGGGCGGCTCGCGCGGAGCCCGGATCGTCACCTTCATGTTGGGGCGGCTGGCAGAATACCAGCCGTTGATCACCTACTATTACGTCCCATGGCGCGACTTCGCTCTGAACGCCTATATGGTCGAGGTGGAGCTGCAGGCAATGGCCGAGCGTGCACTGCCGCTCCAGGGGCGGGCCAAACGGGAGTACGATATCGCGACGCGTATCTCGCGGGATAGCATGGCCCGGATGATCATCTCCGACCTGTTGATCATCGCGGGGGTCGCGCCGCACCATCGGCACGAGCTGCAGTTCCTCGACCAGGCTGTCGAGCGGCGGTATGCTCAGAAACTCTCGACCATCTTGATTACGCCGGCACAGCCGCACGAGCTGGCCGCGCAGTTCGAGGAACTCGCCCCGGGCGAGCGCGTGTGGGATCGCTTCTTCGGCAGGATGTACGAGCGCAGCCTGATCGCCATGTGAAGCCTGCCGATCCATAGCCGGGCAGTGGTGAGGAGGGGGATAGCGCGCCCGCGGGACTCTCAGAAATGGCGCTGGACGGCGTACTTGGCCACCGCCTCGAGCATGTCGCGCGCCTCGCCTGCCGGGATCTCGCACAGGGCTTCGCGGGCCTGATCGACGTACTGCCGGGCCATGTCGAGCGCCTGTTCGAGGGCACCGGAGTGCCGGATTGCGAGCACGGCTGCCGTGACCTCATGGTCGCCGGGCGTGCTGTCGGTCAAGACCTGCTCCACGAGCGCCAGGCTCCCGGCATCTCCTAGACGGTTCTGGAGGAACAGCATCGTGGGCAGGGTCACCGTGCCCTGGCGCAGGTCATGACCGGCTGGCTTGCCGATATGGTCGGTAGATTCGCGCAAGTCGAGCACGTCGTCCACGATTTGGAACGCCATGCCGAGGTGCCCACCGTAGCGGCGCAGTGCGTCGATCTCCGCATCGCTTGCCCCACCGAGGATCGCGCCGATCTCGGCCGAGCCAGCGAAGAGCGAAGCCGTCTTGCCGTAGATGCGTCGCTGGTAGTCATCGAGGCTAATATCGGTGCGGCGAGCGGCGAAGATCTCCCGGAGCTGGCCGTCGCAGATGCTGCCGAGGCAGTTGGCAAAGACGGCGAGCACCCGCGGGTTCATCGTCGACGCCGCGAGCATGGCGGAACGCGCGAACATGTAGTCTCCCACCATGATCACGATCTCAGGGGGAAGCACCGAGTTGAGTGTGGGCTGCCCACGCCGCAGCTCGGCATGATCGATGGAATCGTCGTGAATCAGTGAGGCGGTGTGCAAGAGCTCGATCCCGGCCGCGGCCGGGATCAGGCGCTCGAGGTCATAGTTGAAGGGCCGGGCGGCGAGGAGCACGAGCAGCGGCCGGAGGCGCTTTCCGCCGGCGCCGATCAATCCCCGGAGAATATCTCCCACGAGCGGATATTCGAGCGTGGTCTCCTCGAGGAGGCGATCTTCGACCCGCTTGAGGTCAGGCCACATCGCCTCCAGGACAGCACCGAAGTCCAAGTAGCCCCCAGCCTTTCCATCCCGCAGGGTGGATACTCGACCCTTCCCACGCGCCGGTCTACCGGCCAGGGGGATTATAGGTGAAGGGCTTCACAAAGGCTAGACAACGGCCACTCCGTGCGGCGGGCAAATGCCGGCCGCTACCATACTGGGTAATCTCGTGTGGCCGCGGTCCTCAAGAGCCAGCCAGTCATTATGGCATACTGCACCGCGATGACGTGTGCCTCATCGCCTGTGTTCAATCAAGAGACGCCGAGCCTGCGGGATGGGGAGGTGACGTGCGGACTGAGCCATCACCATTCGGGTTGCGCCCGAGACGTCGCCAGCGTCGGCTGAGCTGGAAACTCAGCTTGGCGACGCTGGTCGTTCCACTCATCGCGTTGCTCGCAACCACCGGCTATATTGCGTTCATCCGCGATGAGCGCCTGCGCGTTACCGTCGTGGATGCGTACACCGAGCGTCCACTCGCCGGTGTTCGCGTGCGGGACGGGCAACGGGAAGTCGTCACCGACGAGGCGGGAGAAGCACGCATCGAGACCTCCGGCCCCTCGAGCCTTGTGCTGGAGAAGGAAGACTACGATCCGATCACGCTGGACGTCACTCCCGACCAGCGAGCCATTACTGTCCGACTGCGCCCGAACGTCGTCCGCGGGGTCGTCACCAGCCGGGTTACTGGAGGGCCATTGGCCAACGTCAGCGTGAAGGCTCTGCTTGGCGACCAGGTCATGGTGCAGACGATCACCGACGCGAACGGCACCTATGAGTTGCGCGGGGTGCCCGAAGGGGCCACGCTGGGCTTCGAGCACGACGAGTTCGCCGATGTGCGGGTCGAGTTGAGCAGGCAGACGTCCATCTCCGTCGCGCTCAGGCCAGACGTCGTCACCGGCCAGGTAACAGATCTGGCCGGCAAGCCGATCGAGGGAGCGACGATCGCCGTCGGGAGCGCGATCGCGACGACAGACGCGGCGGGCTCGTTTCGACTAACTGGGGCACCGGAGCGAGGCGACATCGTCGTCAAGGCACCCGGCTATCGCGCCAGGGTAGTGCCGCTCACCGCCGAGATGCACGCGACGGCCCAGCTCGAACCGATCAGCGTGCGAGCGATCTACATTAACGCGGCGGTGGCTGCGAACCCCGAGGCCTGGGCCGAACGGCTGGCTCTTGTCGAGCGCACCGAGCTCAATGCCGTCGTCGTCGATCTCAAGGACAGTACTGGGCGCGTCTTCTACGATAGCCGAGTGCCGCTGGCGCACGAGATTGGCGCTGTCCTGCCGATTCTCGATCCGAAGGCGCTCGTCGAGGAGCTGCACCGGCGTCATATCTATGCCATCGCCCGCATAGTGGTGTTCGAGGATCCGATCCTCGCCGAGGCCAAGCCCGAGTGGGCCATCAAAAACGCGGCCACTGGCGATCTCTGGCGCACCTGGAACGGGCTGGCCTGGGTCAATGCCCATCGCTCGGAGGTGTGGGACTACAACATCGCGCTGGCCCTCGAGGCGGCCAGCTTCGGCTTCGACGAAATTCAGTTCGACTATATCCGCTTCCCGAGCGATGGGCCACTCGACCAGGCGGAGTACGGGGTTGTGCACAATCGCGACACGCGAACAGAGGCGATCGGCGAGTTCCTTAAGCGTGCACGCTTGGCCCTCGCCCCGACGCGCGCGTACCTAGCGGCAGACATCTTCGGCCTGACCCTCTGGGAGCTGGGGGACAGCGGCATCGGGCAGGTGCTGGAAGTCGTGGCCGAGCAGGTTGACTACATCTGCCCGATGGTCTATCCATCGCACTTCTACCCCGGCTCGATGGGCTTCGAGATCCCGAACGACCACCCGTATGAGGTCATCCTTTGGAGCTTGCAGAACGGGGCGGAACGGATACCCCAGCACGTCCGCAAGTTCCGTCCCTGGTTGCAGGACTTCTCCTATGGACCTGGGATCGAGTACGGCCCGAACGAGGTGCGTGCCCAGATCCAGGCGGTCGAGGATGCCGGCTTGCATTCCTGGATGATCTGGAACGCGGACAACGTGTACCATGAAGAGGCGCTGCAGGCAGGCTAGCTGGCTCTGAATGGCAGTGGCGGTGAGATGGCTGATCTCGAAAGCAGCCGAGTGCTGTCGCTCGAGGCGTCGTCGGCCCGGTGGGTCGATCTCCTGGTCTCACTGAGGCCACGCCAGTGGATCAAGAATGCGGTGGTCTTCGCCCCGCTCGTCTTCGGCGGGCTATTGACCGACTGGCATGCGCTGCTGCGGGCCACGGTGGCCATGCTGGTGTTCTGTGCTGCTGGGAGCGCCCTCTACCTTTTCAACGACTGGCACGATGTTGAAGCCGACCGCCAGCATCCGCTCAAGCGCCGTCGGCCGATCGCGGCGGGTCGGATCGGTGCGGGTACTGTGCGCATATCGATCGCCGTCCTGCTGCTGGTGGCAGTGGCTGCGTCGGCACTCATCGATCCCGAGCTGCTCGCTGTGCTCGGCGCCTACGTCCTCCTGATCGGTCTCTACACCCTGGCGCTCAAGCACCTGGTGCTTATCGACGTGCTCGCGATTGCGGGAGGGTTCGTCCTGCGCGCGGTGGCTGGCGCCGTTGCTGTGCAGGTGCCGCTCTCCCCCTGGCTCTATGTCTGTACGGTACTCCTTGCACTCTTCCTGGGGTTCGCCAAGCGGCGCCACGAGATAGTGCTGCTGGAGGAGCAGGCGGTCAACCACCGCCGGATCTTGGACGACTACACTGTCCCACTGCTCGATGCACTGCTCGCGGTGACAGCAGCAGCCACGCTGATGGCGTACTCGCTGTACACCTTTTCGGCCCCGAACTTGCCGGACAACCATGTGATGATGCTGACCATCCCCTTCGTCCTCTACGGCATTTTTCGCTATCTCTACCTCGTGTACCGGCGTGAGGAAGGTGGTTTACCGGAGCAGGTGCTGCTCAACGACCTACCGCTGCTTATCAGCATCGCGCTCTGGGGCTTGACGGCCGTGCTCCTGCTGTACGGCTGGAAGCTGCTATAACACGACGCAGATTTGCTCCACGGGCTGTGGAAACTTGTGGCCTGACCTGGTATACTGGGGGCGTAGCCAGCGGGAGTCTGCCGGCAGCGTCGGCGTCTCGTGTCGAAGCCGCTGGTGAAGGGTGCGGGAGGACGCGGCCATGTTGATCGTTCGACGTCGGGGCCGGCACGAAACTGGTCGAATTCAACAGGAGATGGCGGAAGTCTTCCAATCCTGGGTGATCGGATTCCGCCCATTGCTGCGTTCGCAGGTCGGAGTCTGGCGCCCGCCCACCGAAGTGTTCGAGGACGAGCGCGGGCTCGTAGTCCGCGTCGAGATCGCCGGGGTGCGCGAGGAGGATCTGCAAGTCGTCGTCGACGATGCCGTGTTGCGCATCTCTGGTATCCGCCGGCCACGCGATGGCGAGCAGAGGAGGACCTATCACGAGATGGGGATCTTCTACGGCCCCTTCATGACCGAGATCCTGCTGCCCTTCGCCATCGAGCTGGACGCCGTCGAGGCCGTGTATGAGCAAGGGCTACTCCAAGTATCGCTACCACGGATCCGAGCCTCTCGTGTGGTGCCGCTCCGCACACCCGAGCTGGCTTCGGAAGAGGAGTGATTGGCTTATGACGGATGAGCTGCGAGAGCGTGAGCTCATGATGGAAGGCGCGCCCGAGAGGCCGCGGAGCGAAGAGCAGAGCGAGCCGCGGGTGCTGCCGATCTTGCCGCTTCGCAACACCGTCGTCTTCCCGATGACGGTCGTGCCGTTGGCGGCTGGGCAGCCGCGTTCCCTGCGGCTGATCGACGACGTGACGTCCGGGGATCGCCTGGTCGGGCTCGTGCTGCAGAAGGACCCGAAGCAGGAGGGTGCCGGACCGGGGGAGACCTACGAGGTCGGGACGATCGCGAGTATCCACCAGATGATGCGCGTGCCGGACGGCACCGTGCGCCTGGCGGTGCAGGGGCTGCGGCGGATGCGCATCGTCGAGTGGGTTGCTGAGGAGCCGTACCTCAAGGCGCTGGTCGAGGAGATCCCCGAGACGGTGGAGGACACCGTCGAGGTCAAGGCGCTGATGCGCAATGCGCTGGAGCTGTTCCAGCGCCTGGTCTCGCTGGTCTCCAACCTGCCGGAGGAGCTGGTCACTGCTGCGCTAAACATCGATGATCCGCTCCATCTGGTCTACCTGATCGCGTCCAATCTGCGGATGGAGCCCGAGGAGCGGCAGGAGCTGCTCGAGCTGGACAGCGTGCGCGACAAGCTCCTGAAGCTCAACGCCTTTATGAGCCGCGAGCTCGACCTGCTCGAGCTGGGTAAGAAGATCCAAAGCGAGGTACAGGAGGAGGTCGCGCGCACGCAGCGGGAGTACTACCTGCGCGAGCAGCTCAAGGCGATCCAGCGCGAGCTCGGGGAGACGAGCGAGCAGGAGGCCGAGATCAACGAGCTGCGGGCCAAGATCGAAGAGTCAGGCATGCCGGACGAGGCTCGGCGCGAGGCCCTGCGCGAGCTGGATCGGCTCTCCAAGCTGCCGCCGGCCGCGGCCGAGTACGGCGTGATCCGCACATACCTGGACTGGCTTACCTCGCTGCCGTGGAACCGCAGCACCGAGGGCGAGATCGACATCGCCAAGGCGCGCCAGATCCTGGACGAGGACCACTACGATCTGGAGAAGATCAAGGAGCGGATCCTCGAGTACCTGGCCGTCCGGCGGCTGCGCAAGGAGCGAGGTGAGGAGTTTGCCGAGCCGAGCCGGGAGCCGATCCTCTGCTTCGTCGGGCCGCCGGGTGTTGGGAAGACCAGCCTGGCACAGTCGATCGCGCGTGCCCTAGGCCGGGAGTTCACCCGGATGTCGCTCGGTGGCGTGCGCGATGAGGCGGAGATCCGTGGCCACCGGCGGACCTACATCGGCGCGATGCCGGGGCGCATCATCCAGGCGATCCGACGGGCGGGGACGAATGATCCAGTCTTCGTGCTGGATGAGATCGACAAGGTCGGCGCCGACTGGCGCGGTGACCCGTCGTCGGCGCTGCTGGAGGTGCTGGACCCGGAGCAGAACCACAGCTTCCGGGACCACTACCTCGATGTGCCGTTCGACCTCTCGAAGGTGATGTTCATCGCGACCGCGAACGTGCTGGATACGATCCCGCCGGCACTGCGCGACCGGATGGAGGTCTTGCCGCTCTCCGGTTATACGGATGAGGAGAAGCTGCAAATCGCCCGGCGCTACCTGATCCCGAAGCAGTTCCGGCGCCATGTGCTGAACCCGGATGAGTTCGACTTCACCGACGAGGCGATCCTGGAGATCATCCAGCACTATACCCGGGAGGCCGGCGTCCGGAACCTGGAGCGGGAGATCGCGAGCGTGGCCCGCAAGCTGGCGACGCGGATCGCCGAGGGCCAGGACGTGCCGCACACCATCACGCCAGAGGAGATCCGCGAGTTCCTCGGCAAGCGGCGCTTCTACTACGAGGAGCTGTCCGAGCGCACCTCGCAGCCAGGCGTGGCGATCGGCGTCGGGGTGAGTCCGGTCGGTGGGGACATCATGTTCATCGAGGCTACCCGGATGCCGGGTAAGGGCCAGCTTATCATCACCGGCCAGCTCGGTGAGGTGATGCGGGAGTCGGCTCAGGCGGCATTGAGCCTGGTGCGGGCACGGGCCGAGTCGTACGGGATCGAGCCGGACTTCCTCAAGGACAGCGACATCCATATCCACGTGCCGGCCGGCTCGACGCCGAAGGATGGCCCATCGGCTGGGATCACGCTGGTCACCGCGCTGGTGTCGCTGCTGACCGGGATTCCGGTTCGCGACGAGGTGGCGATGACCGGTGAGATCACGCTGCGCGGCCAGGTGCTGCCGGTCGGGGGGATCAAGGAGAAGGCGCTTGCGGCGCAGCGGGCAGGCGTCAAGGTGTTCATCCTCCCGAAGCGCAACGAGCTCGATCTGGACGATCTGCCGCCGGTGCTCAAGGAGAACCTCCGCTTCGTGCTCGTCGAGAATATCGACCAGGTACTCGCGGAGGCGATGCCGGAGGAGTTCCGGCGGCGTGTCGAGGAGGCCGCGCGGGAGGGGCGCGATGGCCGCGCGGCGCTGGAGTCGATCGCGGCGGCCAGTGAGCGCCGGTAGCCGGCCGGGTTAGCGAGGCAAGTGTGGGGGCGCGGTGGCATCGATCACTGTCGCCCCCACTTCGTCCGAACCCACGGTTCACGTGGAGCTGGCATTTGGCCTCTGCCACTGTCAGCCGTATCGCGGTACCATGCGCTCCATGAGTGATGTAACTCGCAGTGGCAAGAGATAGGGAAGGATCTGCGATGAGTGGGCCAGTCACCGCGCGGCCGCCGGTCATTGGCATCACGCCGAGCCCCAGCACGGACACATTCCAGCATGGGACATTCGAGCGCTACGCGCTGTCCACCAATTACGCTCGTGCGGTCGAGCGTGCCGGCGGCATCCCGATCGTGCTCGTGCCGCAGCTTGACCGCCTTCCACACCTGCTGTCACTGCTCGATGGCGTCCTGCTCAGCGGCGGTGGTGACGTTCGCCCTAGCCGCTACGGTGACTCGACCGTCCATCCAGAGACCTATGGGATTCATGACCTGCGGGATGAGTTCGAGCTTGCGCTTGTACGATCGGCCCTCGAGCTCGATATACCGCTGCTCTGTATCTGCCGTGGGATCCAGGTGCTCAACGTCGCGCTCGGTGGCACCCTGATCCAGGACATCGGCGAGCAGTTCGGCACGACGCTCGAGCACCGCCAGCAGCGGCGGGGGATCCCGTCCTCGGAGCCGAGCCACGAGGTGGAGGTCGTGCCGGGTTCCCTCCTCCACACTATCTACGGCGGCACCGTGATCGCCGTCAACTCGTTTCATCATCAGGCGCTGAAGCAGGTGGCGGCCGAGCTGCGAGTGGCCGGGCGAGCTGCAGATGGGATCGTCGAGGCGGTCGAGTTTCCGGGGCGGCGCCTCGTGCTGGGGGTGCAGTGGCATCCGGAGATGATGTTCGAGGCTCACCCCGAGCATCTGGAGCCATTCCAGGCGCTGGTCGAGGCTGCTCGGGCTCGGCAGGTGGAGCTTAGGGGTACGGGGTTGGTGCGCGGTGCCGGGTGAGGAGGCGAACGGTCCTGACCCCAAGCCCTGAGGGAACGGTTGCAGAGATTGAGGCCGCGGGTGGCGAGCCATTTGGGTTGACGCGGCCAGGGCAGATGGGTATACTAGTAGTCGCGTCTGGAGAGGCCTCGGGTGAGGCCAGAAGCACCTTGACAATCGGAGCGTGGTCGAGTGCCCCTGGTCCGAATTGACCAGGATGTGGCCGGGTATCCCAGGCAGTGACGACGAGCCCCTCATCAAGAGGGGAATCGGGCACTGATGGAGAGTTTGATCCTGGCTCAGGGACAACGCTGGCGGCGTGCCTAATGCATGCAAGTCGGACGGGAGCCGCTTCGGCGGTCGACCGTGGCGGACG